>JAZGBQ010000222.1:0-3991 GCA_036476435.1 Fidelibacterota bacterium | reverse complement strand
CCTGGTCACGAAAAAGGTCCATAAGTTCAGGACCCATAATCCCCTTTGGAAAACCAGGGAAATTCTCAACTTCAGTGGTTATCGTTAATTGACCACCTGGTTGATTTCCCTCAAAAACAAGGGGTTTCAAATTGGCTCTGGCAGCATAGATAGCAGCGGTCAACCCAGCCGGGCCAGATCCAATAATAATTACTTTCTGATTCGTACTTTCACTCATACTACATTCTTAATTACAGCGCCTCGTTCAATAATTTTGAGATACTGTTTTTTGGCACTGCCCCAACAATCTGATTGACCACCGATCCGCTATTAAATAATAGTAAACTGGGAATGCTCCGAATCCCATATTTCATAGCAGTCTTCTGATTATGATCAACATTCAACTTGCCAAACTTTACCCGTCCACCATAATCTCCAGCCAGTTCCTCGACCACTGGAGAGATCATCTTACATGGACCGCACCATTCGGCCCAGAAATCAACCAGTACCGGCAAATCAGATTGTAATACATTATTTTCAAAGTTTTGATCCGTAAATTCTTGAATCATTTCCGCCACATTTCCTCCTGATATAAAACATTACTGTAACATTTTCGGAAAACAAATTTAGCAGTTTAATTTGGATTCGTTAAAGAGATTAATCCAAAAATATATCCGTCACAGGCTAATTGTTCGCACTATCTTTTGATAATCATAAAATTACTTGGTTACAAAATTAATTTGAACACCAACATTCTTTTCGGTATGATCGTCCCAATTCCTAATCGATTAAGACAAAATTATTTGGAAACATTGTGAATCGCAGCCAAATGACTTACCATTTCCCTACTATTATTCATAAGTCGATTCCGACGATTGGGCTGCAACCATTTTATCAGTATTATCAGCGATCTTAAAAATGACCATAACCACTTCCAACCATATTCTTAATAAAATTACATATAAGAAAAATGCTATTGGGGCAGCGATCAATCTAACTAAAAAATTTTGATCACCTGAAAACAGAAAGATCAGGGATACGATCCCACAAAAGATAATCCCGATGATATATATTACACTGATGATCTTTGTTGTTAAAAATTCAGAAAATGATGCATCAAATAGATTTTTTAGAAATCCGTTATTTTCCATGTTTATCCTCCTTTGATTATTGATATTTGAAAAATCTTTTTGTCTACTCTTTGAGAATCAGTCGACCTATTTTTCAATTATTTTCAAAAATCTTCTCTTTCCTACTTTTACTACACCCTCCCCAAATCCAGGTTCAGGCTTAAACAGCGGGTCAGTTACTAATTCTCCAATCCATTTTACCGCATTCTGTTTAATTAATCTTCTACCCTCGCTCCTACTTGATACGGTTGCCGTTGTGCATAGACTGTCCAGGATAGTTTCATTTTCATTCTTATGATAAATATCGATCTCATCTGGTATTCCCTTATGTAAATGAATTCTATCAAAATGCGCTTCTGCCTCTTTAGCGTCGGATTCATTGTGATACATGGAAACCAATCGTCTTGCCAGTTTCCGCTTCAAATCACGTGGATTTGTATTCGGATCTGCTAATTCTCTTTCAATTTCTTCCATGGTTTTAACTTCAACGTCTGCCCCGAGCAAATAATATCTTTCCAATAAATCATCCGATATGGACATTGTTTTCCCATACATCTGTTCCGGTGTGTCATTGAGACCTATATAATTTTCCAGTGATTTGGACATTTTGTCATTTCCATCAATTCCCTCGAGAAGCGGTGTCGTTACGATTACCTGAGGGTCTTGATCATATTCTCTTTGCAAGTCACGCCCTACCAACAGGTTGAATTTCTGATCAGTTCCGCCCAATTCCACATCTGCATGTAAATGGACAGAATCCATTCCCTGAGCCAGCGGATATAAGAATTCATGAATTGATATGGGCATTTCTGACTTATACCGTTTCGTGAAGTCATCTCGTTCCAACATGCGCGCCACAGTATATTTACTGGTCAATCTTACGACATCGCCGAAGGACATTGAATCGAGCCAAGTAGAATTATATACTGTCTTAAACTTATTTATATCAAGTATTTTCTTAGCTTGATCAAGATAACTTTCTGCATTTTTATGCGTCTCTTCAAGTGTTAATTGAGGTCTGGTTTTATTGCGGCCTGATGGATCACCGATCATTCCTGTAAAGTCACCGATCACTAAAACAGCCTGATGCCCAAGATCTTGGAAATGACGCATCTTTCTTAAAACTACAGCATGACCTATATGTAGATCCGGATAACTTGGATCACAACCCAGTTTAATAATTAATGGCTGTTCATTCTTGATGGATTGTTCCAATTTTTGAATTAATTCAACCTCAGGAATGATCTCCTCTACCCCACGACGAATTAGTGCTAATTGTTTTTCTACAGATTCAAATTTCATGAAATTTTCCTGTTTCCCTGGCAGTATCACGCTCAATATCTCTACTTTTTATCCTCTCTTTTTTCTCGTAGAACTTTTTTCCTTTGACCAGCGCTAACTCAACTTTTGCCCAACTCCCTTTAAAATAAAGTCGAAGCGGAACAATTGTTAATCCCTTTTCAGCAGTTTTCTGCTTTAATTTAATTAGTTGACGCTTATGCAGCAGCAACCTTCTCTCACGTGTTGGTTCATGGCCGGAATATCCTGTGTGTGAATAGGCGCTTATATGCATCCCAACCAACACCGCTACCTGATCTCGAAATATAACATATCCCTGTTTTAAATTTGCTTTACCTTCACGAATACTTTTCACCTCACTGCCTTTAAGCTCTATTCCAGCTTCAAATTTGTCCAGGATATGATAGGTGTGGAATGCCTTTCTATTAGTAGCGACAATTTTCTCTTCCATAAACTTTAACCCACTGAAAAACTACGATTCCTGTCTTTGCAGTATCAAGTTTATTCCTTGCCTGCAGAACACAGCACTCAGTAATTTCGCCCGCTTTTTTTCATGCCCGGGTGGCGGAATTGGTAGACGCGCTAGGTTCAGGGTCTAGTGGTAGCAATGCCGTGCTGGTTCGAGTCCAGTCCCGGGCACATCTCGGTAGAATATACTGATCTGTATTATCTCATCTATCGAATTAAATACCAATATGTCATTCCTGCGACGAATCTGCCATTTGATGTTATTGTATTCTATTTCAAGCTAGCCTAGTTTTGTGCTGTCAATCAATTGTCGAAAATTCAAGTAGAAAAAGATTAGAATGAAAGCATCCGACTTGTTTGTAAAATGTTTGGTTAATGAAGGTGTAAAATACATTTTCGGTGTCCCGGGTGAAGAAAATGAAGATCTCCTATTTTCACTTGAGGGATCTGGTATAAAATTTATTCCAACGCGTCACGAGCAAGGGGCAGCATTTATCGCCAATGTGTGGGGCCGGCTAACTGGAACTGCCGGAGTGTGCCTGTCTACTTTAGGTCCGGGAGCAACGAATCTTCTAACCGGGGTTGCGGACGCGAATATGGATAAAGCTCCATTAGTGGCAATTACTGGACAAGGAGGTACATCAAGAACGCATCTAGAGACTCACCAATACCTTGCTATCATCAATATGTTTAGACCGATCACAAAATGGAACACATCAGTGGCAAATCCTGGTGTTATCCCGGAAGTGGTGAGGAAAGCATTCAAAATTGCAGAGATGGAAAAACCCGGGGCTACCCACATTGAAATCTCTGAAGATATTGCAAGTCTCCCTGCCAGCGTTGATAGTGAAATTATCTCGCCAGAAAAGGTCCGTCGCCCCAGTCCTGATCATAAAGCGATCAACGCATTGGTGGAAATTATTAAAAAAGCACAACGACCAATAATTCTTGCAGGCAACGGGGCTATACGGAAACTTGCCAGTAAGCAGTTGCTACGATTGGTAGAACGACACAATATACCTGTGGTATCAACATTCATGGGCAAAGGTGCAATCTCTGATAAAAATGTGCATTCTCTATTAACAATTGGTCTCGGATTTTCCGATTATATTATG
>JAZGBQ010000221.1:0-4425 GCA_036476435.1 Fidelibacterota bacterium | reverse complement strand
AACCTTTGGCGTTCTTTCATATCCTGAAAGTTTTACATCAAAACTCAACAATGATGCCTCAATTCTACCTTTAACATTTAAAATATTACATTTTCCCATTAAAATCGAATACTCGATCTCACTTTTTCTTATTATACAATCGTCGCCTATAGATGTATAAGGTCCAATAAAAGCGTTTTCTATCACAGACCCATCACCAATAATTACAGGACCTCTGATAGTAGAATTGATAATGGAAGTATTACGACCAATTGAGACGCGGCCTTTCACATTTGAATCAGTGTCAACAGTACCATTTAATCTTTCATCTGTTAAATTATCCAGAACCAAGCGGTTTGCCTCTAACAGGTCTGATGGCTTACCGGTATCTTTCCACCATCCGGTAATTTCTGAAAAACTAATCTTGCGCCCATGATCGAGTAAATACTGATGCGCATCAGAGATCTCCAATTCTCCCCTCTCTGAATGGCTAATATTGTTGACAGCCTCAAAAATGGTATTATCATAAATATATATTCCAGTTACTGCTAAATCGCTTTCTGGAGCTTCAGGTTTTTCTTCAATTTTAACAATTTTGTCATCGTGAATAGTAGCAACCCCAAATCTGTTCGGATCAGTTACCTTACTTAGTACCAAATGACAGTTTGAATTATTTTGTTCAAATTCTTTTATAAACCTTTTCAAACCACCAACAAGAATATTATCACCAAGATAAAAAATGAACGGGTCACTTCCAACAAATCCCTCGGAAATTTTTATTACATGAGCAAGACCTTTCGGTACACTCTGTGTAATATAACTAAATTCAACCCCTCTCCGATTCCCATTTCCAAATTTTTCCTGAATCGAACTGTCACCTTTATTCACGATAATCCCAATTTCATTCACTCCTGCTTCAATCAAATAATCCAAGGCGTACGCTAGCATCTCTTTATTTGCAATTGGAATTAAGTGTTTATTTTGTGTATGCGTAATTGGCCTAAGTCTTGTACCATGTCCGCCGGCCGTAACAAGAGCCTTCACGATGAATCCTTCATACCTGATTTTGCCAATTTATCAGCAATACTATTTTTCTCCCTTGGAATATGGGATATTGTCCAGGAATCGAGTTGTTCCAGTATCTTTCTAACCTTACGATTTAATATTATCATACGTTCATTTTTGACCTTATACTGTCCATTTATTTGTTTTACAACAAGTTCGCTATCAGAATATATATCAACATTTAATTGTTTTAATTTAAGTATTACTTTCAATCCATTGATCAATGCCTGGTATTCTGCTTCATTATTTGTTGCTTTCCCTAAATGTTCAGAGAATCTGGTAATTTCATTTTCGTTTTGTAATATCACGCCTCCGATACCGGAAATTCCATTATTCAAATCTGCTGCTCCATCAATAAATAGTCTAATTCGCCCTTTCCCAAATAATTTAGCTTTTAGCGATTTTCGTATGGATAGATCAATATTCTTAGCTTCTTGGATCAAATCCTCTCCAATTAACATCCGTAAGGCTTTTAATTCCTCTTCATTTAACTCGATCATGGCTATCTAAAATTAATGCAAATGAAAATCCCGTAAAATGATTAGATTTTTGGGCACAGATTTTCGAGATTATTTCCCAGTTCTTTTAAGTAGAAGAAGATCGAAGGGTCAATCACTGTTAATTCGCTTTATGGAGAGTATCTTAACCGGTTGAACAATCATCTGTTCTTTATTGATCGAGCTGTGAATCTTACCAATAATTTCTTGCCCGCTTAACAACTGTCCAAATACAGCGAATCCTTGCCCATCAAGATTTCTGCGACCACCAAAGTCAAGCTCTGGTTGATCACCAATACAAACAAAAAATTCTGAACTCGCCGAACCTGGTTCTGATCTTGCCATAGAAAGAGAACCATCCAAATGCCTTAAACCAGTCATCTCTGTTGTTTCATGGGCAATAGGATCCAGACGTAAATCACTCTCAACAATACCGATACCGCCCTGAATCACTTCTATTTTAACATCGTCCTTAGGTTGATTTTCCAACGTAACGACCCTATAAAAAGATGAACTTATAAATCTTTTCTCATCAACATATTTAAGGAAATTACCAGCGCTAATAGGGGCTTTATCTAAATAAATTACAAATATAATATCTCCCACTTCCGTAGACATGAGTACTTTTGGATTCGCTGCACTTTTTGACGAGAAATTCCAGATTAGTAAGTACGCAGCTATTATTATAATGACAACAGTCTGAACATTTTTCTTGGTCATTTTTTCCTCTTGTCCAAATCTACCTAAAATTTAGTGCAAATCAATCATATGTGGATTCCCTTGTCTTTTGACAGGACATTCTTCCCAATAATAGCACCAATTACAAAGCACAGACTCCTTTGGTACAAAAGAAAGATCACGATTAATTCGATTTCGAATTTCGTCAACAGTAGATTTGATTCTATTTGTCAGCAGGGATAACTGCCGCGCCGTTCTGTTCGACTTGCGCACTATCCCAGACTGGAGAAAATGCCAGCAAAGTGTGACTGTTTTAATATTCTTATTATTATATCTTATTCCAATTTCATAAAGAGCAAGTTGACTATCAGTGTTTGCTCGAGATTGGCTTAGAACATTCGATCCGGATTTATAATCATGAATTTCCCAGTTACCTTTATCATCTTCATCCAACCGATCAATTATCCCGCGAAATGGATAGTCTTCATTTTCATCGATAAAAAAATCGATTGATTTCTCAACGCTGATAACATTTTGATCAAATGGGGCATATGTACGGAAATACCTCGCTAAACAATCTTCGCCCAGATATCGATAAGAAAGGTCATTCAGATTCTTACGAACAATAGCAATCCTTTCATGCCATTTATCATCCCATTGAGCATGATAATAATCCAAGATGGTATCGACAATGGGGATTTTACCGGCCAACTTCTTTGTATAAAGAAATTCAAGAGCCTCATGAACACGTTTACCCATGAACGCTTCGACACCTTCATCAGGTTTTCGAACCTTATCCAGATATCTAAATTTGAATTGCGCGGGGCATTTCTTGAATGTCTCAATACTGCTGTGAGAAAACCGTTTGATCACAAGAACGCTGATTCAATGATTAATAATTAAAAAGAATCACCGATGAAGGGAGTTCTCAATCGGTAATGACCAAATCCATCAATATCTTCAAATATAAAGGATCTTGATATACGATAATAATACCATGACTCATTATTTCCCAGAGAACCAGATACCACTCTTCGTTCGACGTCATCCGGAGCTCCGAACAATGTATATATCATCCCCATGTCTGACATCCAACCGCCTGAAATACCGGTAAAATGTTCATTCGCATATGCTATACGCTTATAATATTCCTCCATAAGTTCATTATATACAGTGCCAGATGTTGGATCACGTGATTCCCAGAATTCCCTAAAAAGTTCTTCCCTCTTTTTCTTCGAGGCTCGTTTCAAACTCGCTTTTTCCTTCGTGGTCAGAATATAATTCATCTGATCTAAGGCACGATCGATGTCAGAAATATAACGAGATACACCAGGTCTATTTACCGATACCGAGGAAGATTTTGAACTGGACTTACCATTCTGAAAAACACTAACTGAAAATTCGAATCCAATTCCACCCTTCAAAACATCTGCGGGAACACGAATGTACTTTACAAACCATTCATTTTCTGAAGTATCTACAAAAGTATCCTCCCAAACTATGTCCTTGGAAGCTGATGTTAGTTTACTATCGATACTATATTTACCTGGTTGAATACGACCTGACAAATACATTAAAATTCCATCAGAAATATCATTAGCGGATTTACTCAGCGATGGTATCAAGTTATCTTTAAAGCCCCAATGACCTTTCTGATATATCAGAAGAATTGGATAATGTATAAATAATTCATCATCATATTTTGAAAGATTCAATTTCTCATCTATTTCACCTGTGTTTCGCGTATCATTGTCATAAAGACTACCATAATAACGATACGATCCCGGTGCAACAGTAAAATCCGCCATTAAGGAGGTGCCTTTGTTGAGCGAAGTAGACTCTAGATAATCGTAGATAAAAACCGAATCCTGCCAAATTGCACGACCGATCTGGTTTCCTTTTTTATCCTGTAATGCTATCGTTGCCTCGTAATTGGCTACAAACGCTGTGTCCTTTTTAATAAATTGTAGTGCATAATTTGGTACCTGCATATATATCATTACATTTATTGAATCGCTAGATTCACGTTGCCGAGTTACAGCAGTCAAATAGAACTGCTCGATATTTCGTTTTTTCTGACCAGATCGAGGTCGCTTATATTGAGCGATCAATGAAGGAGCGAATATTGCTATAATCAGCGTTACAATCAGAATTTTTTTTACATGTCTGTTTTCCATAAAAACCTTACCAATCCTTTTGAAGTTGC
>JAZGBQ010000220.1:0-3598 GCA_036476435.1 Fidelibacterota bacterium | reverse complement strand
GTATAAAATACAACTCACCATACGAAGACAGAGGGTTCTTCGACGTCCAGAGGATCGCAACCCTTAGAGATCTTGCTTTGGAAGTAAATGATTATCTATTAAATGGAAAATCATCATACCCGGCATTTCCGCCGGAAGCGAATCCAGAGATTTTATATGTCTGGGACATGGATGATCCAGAAGATGGTGACTGTTATCCTGAACTAGTGAATGAGATTAAAAAAATACAAAGCCATAATAACAAAAGGAGGTGATATTCAGTGATCAGAGACCAAATACTTGACATCATCAAGTTAATCCTGGAGACAATTATCTTAAGGAGGAAAAAAGAAACCAAACAATCAAAATAGTTTTTACTCGCAAGAGGTTCTCTCTGCAATCTGTCTGGTATATGAAGCTGGTTAGGAGAGACATTTAGAATATGATTGATATCAGAGTTGACCTTGCCCCTCTCTGTTTGTATGAATACTAACTTAAACATTGGTACAACTTTTGGGGGGCAGGTCAAGTTACAATTCCGCATGCAAACCTTCCTTGGTTTGTTCTATGACGCATTTTTGGTTTGCCAATTCAATGTCTTATTACATGATTATATAGATAATCAAATGGGTGATATGGGGGAAAAGATTCCACAACAGTTATTATCATAACTGTACCAAGAATCTGCAAATTAGTCAGTAATAAACCAAGGATTACGAGGGAATCACACGAATAATAGGCAAATGGGATTCCAAATTAAAAGTCCTGTAACTCAGAATCACTGTATCCTATGTAATCTTGAATTTTAAGTCTGTTTCTCTGTATCGTGGTCATCTTACGATCTTGGTTTTCCATAGGTACTCCTTTGGAGTTTCGGCCAGCTTAAGTTTGATTTTATACTGATGACTATTGATCTCTTTCATCCAATATTCTTTCTATTTCGTCCATTATTGCGTTCATTTTTTTCATACCCGCATTAAAAGGTTCATCCGTGGTCATGTCTATTCCAACTTTTTTCAATGTCGGAATGGCATAATCAGAACGTCCACTGGAGAGAAAATCAAGATATTCACTGACCATCTCGGGACCGCCTGTCAGCATTTTATCGGCAAGTACCTGTGAAGCAAGATATGATGTACTGTATTGATAAACATAAAAATTATAGTAAAAATGGGGAATGTATGCCCATTCAATTCCATACAGGTCATCAATCACCATCACGCTCTCATCATGACCGTAATATTTCTTTAGGATATCCAGGTAGATCTCCGTGAATTTATCCCCGGTTAAAGCTTCACCTCTTTCAGAGATTTCATGAATTTTTAACTCAAACTCGGCAAATTGCGTTTGGCGGAACATAGTGCCGCGGAAATTTTCAAGATAACTTCCCAGAATCGCTAATCGCTCTTCCGGATCATCAATGTCCTTTAATACATAATCGATAAGCAGTGCCTCGTTTGCGGTAGAAGCTACTTCAGCTAGAAAGATCGGATACCGCGAATTAACATAGGGCTGATGATTATTGGAATAATAACTGTGCATGGTATGACCAAGTTCATGGGCCAGGGTACTCATATCGTTGTATTTATTGTTATAATTCATCAGGATATACGGATGCACATCATACGCACCACCACTTGAATATGCACCAGAGCGTTTACCAGTGTTCGGATACACATCGATCCAGCGATCTTTAAAAGCTTTGCCCAGAGTTTCACCATACTCGTCACCAAGTACGGCCAGAGCTTTTTTAATGATTTCTGCAGCATCATCATAACTGTATGCCAGGTCAACATTTTTTACGAGGGGGGGATATATATCATAATAATGTAATTCATCAACGCCAAGCATGCGCTTACGCAATTTCAGATAGCGATGCAGGGTTGGTAAGTTTTTATTGACGTTCTCGATTAATTTATGATATACAGATGTCGGGATATTGTTACCGTCCATTGAACTTTCAAGACTGGAATTATATATTCTAACGTTTTTATAGAATATATTCGATTGGATTTCACTGGAGAGGAGCATTCCGAAAGTGCGGCGATATTTATCCAATTCACCAAAGAACGCGTTCATTACCTTAATGCGGTCTTCACGGTTTTGACTTCTGCGATGTGCGCCATAACCGGCAGCATTCAAAGTGACTTCCTCACCGGTGGATAAGGTAACAACAGGACGTATCATATCAGCATTGGAAAAAATACTGTACGCATTTTGTGCAGCACCGGACATCCTGCCAGCCTCGGCGATAAGCTGTTCTTCCGTATCACTCAAAGTATGTGCTTTTGTTCTTTGAATATTATCTATTAATTGACGGTAGGTTTCAAGACGTGGTTCAGCATGGAAGAACTGATCGATTTTTTCTTGCGGAATGGTTAGTATTTCCGGATCAATATATGCTGATACTTTACTGAATTGCGTACCCAATTGATCCATTTCCTGGGTCATTGCCAGTGGATTCGATTCGCGTGTATCCTCGTCCGATAGCATATTTGCATAGATTGAAAGTTTCGAAAATTCTTTGTTAACGTGATAGAAATAATCCAGGGCTTCAAGTAAATCATTGGCTGAATTACCTAATGTCCCCTTATAATCCCCTATCTTTTCAAATTTATCAGCGACTTCTTTCTTACTTTTCTGCCATTCATCATGAGTCGCAAATAAATCCTTCAAATTCCACTTGTATTTTTCCGGTATTTGTCCCCGATCCTTATCATCTGAGTTTTGATTTGCAAATATTGGCTGGTAAACCAATCCAATGATCAAAAATACTAAACTTAGTTTTATAAGTCGCCGATTCGATGAGTGTGAAAACATAGTAACTCCTATATTAGCTTGGTTAACATTTCAATAATTTAGTTCTCTACTTTATTTATTTAACCTATTAATGACCAGCCCCCATAGATTATATTATTTCCCAAGTTAGAATTTTAACAATTATCCATCTATAAATCGAGATTTACATATTCACACCGAATCTTCTATTTTTCAATCCGAATCGGACCGGGTGGGGGTTGGGGATGTGAAGATGGCTTACATTGGCACAACTTTTATAGGGCAGGTCAGAGATTAGGTACATTCGCCACCCTATGTAAATGGAATGATTACTGGCATCAATCCCTAATTCTAATCTTCATTGAAACAGCCAGGTGATCTGAGTATCCACCCACGAGACTGTCCCCTTCCCAGAACCGGTAGGGGTATCCCGCATAGATTCCATCTTGCTGTCTGTATTCCGGTTTATCGTTTATCCTGATCGATCCTTCAACCATTGAGATATTCGTGTTATTCAGTAGCCCCTGGCTTACGATAATTTGATCTAGAATATAATCCTTTCCGCGATGTTTATAAGTTCCGCCATTTTCCACACCGATGAATTTACCCATACTGTTCCATAGGAGTGACCTATCCCCCGAAGACACCAACTCCCGATCAACAGAGGATCTAAGGATCGATTCAACCGCTGTGTCTCCGGGATTCTCATTGAAATCACCTATGATTAATATTTCGGCTCCGGGATCTTGTGCTAATAATGCATCCACAATGGCACGTAATACATTGGCTGTTCTGATCCTCCGTAGGATCGCCTGTGGAATTCTATTATAACTAGACGCCC
>JAZGBQ010000022.1:0-2465 GCA_036476435.1 Fidelibacterota bacterium | reverse complement strand
GTCGTAGGAAATGTGACTGCGAGAGAAATCCGATGGATCGAAGTAGATAGTAAATAATAAGGCAATAAAAGAAGCATGAATAAACCACTAATTTTAGTTCTCCTGAATATTTTAGTGATATGTTCTGCTCATGTTGTTGCCAGTGAGGCAGATATTATTGATGCAGAGGTTAAGCGAGAAAATGACGGTAGTTTTACCTTTAATGTCACTGTGCAACATGCAGATGAAGGATGGAACCATTATGCTGATCACTGGTTAATTCTGGATAAGGATGAGCAAATGATAGCTGCGCGTAAATTGATGCATCCACATGTTAAGGAACAACCTTTTACTCGCAGTCTTTCCTATATACAGATACCTGATGATGTTACCGAGATCATCATTCGTGCCCACTGTTCTGTTGATAAATATACTGGAAAAGATTTAACTCTTAAGATTCACTGAGCAATGCTATTTTAATAAAATTTCTATGAAAAGATGTAGCTGGGTAACTGATGATCCTATATATATAAACTACCATGATAATGAATGGGGTGTGCCTCTCCACGACGATAAGAAACTTTTCGAAATGCTTATTCTTGAAGGGGCTCAGGCTGGGTTGAGTTGGCTGACAATCCTAAAAAGACGTGACACATACAGAATTGCATACGATGGTTTTGATCCTGAGACTATTACAAAATGGGACAGTAAAAAGATTAATCATTTACTAAAAGATCCTGGAATTATAAGGAACAGGCTTAAAGTAGAATCTGCAATAATAAATGCCAGGGCTTATATGGAAGTTACTGATGAGTTCAACAGTTTTGATGAATTTATCTGGTCTTTTACGAATGGTAGGTCAATTCAAAATTCCTGGCATGAATTAGACCAGATACCAGCGACAACTGAAGAATCCGACAGAATGAGTAAAGAATTAAAACGCAGAGGTTTTAAATTTGCTGGTTCGACAATATGTTACGCTTTTATGCAAGCGGTAGGAATAGTCAATGACCATGTTACAGATTGCTTCAGATATGAGTCTGTAAAAAAAGCTTTATAATCAAAACCGTTTATCAATATTTTTGTATTGATAAAACAGGATATACGCACCCCAGGCAAAAGCGACAAACATAAGAAAAGTGCCAATATTATAAGCATTGTTCGCATAGTCATAACATTTCTCTATACGATTTATTTCTATCAGAATATTACCCCAATCATGATTGCCAGGCGCATCAGCACCCGTGTGCCCGCCAAGCAAAACGAGTTTCTGGACAATGGCATCATCTATATAAGGAGCAATATCCATAAAACTATGTGCCAACCACCAAAGTCCGACGGTTGCGGCAAAGGTATTCTGTTTATATAAAAATGTGCCCATCACGACAGTTGGCATAATCAATTGTCCCAATGTGCCACCTAATATGGCGATGAAACGGCCAAAAGGCATAAAAATCACATGCCCGGCTTCGTGAAATATAAGATGGATATTGTGTAAAAACGTATCTGCCAAGGGGTAGGGGTTCTCATGAAAATCCAGAGTAATGAAACTCCAGCCAAGATAAAGCATTAATACGAATGCGATAACACGACCGTAATAGAAAAAAGGATTTATATTGGGTTCAATATATAAAACAGTGTTGTTAAATAGTTCTAATAGATTTCTGTGTTCTGCTGACGCAGTGCTGATTTTATGGTTAGTGTTTGTCTCAGGTGATGAAAACTGTTGTTTCATCCATTTAGAAAAAATAATGCCACAGGCAGGACAGGTACCTGCATCAGCTGTATCGGTCTCTCTTCTTTCGTAGGAACATTTAGGGCATGTGGTATACATGGTGTATGTTCATACTCGGGTCGTTCCGCATTTCCAGCAATCGGTAAATTGACCCTCTATTTTCTCCCCACACTGGCACAGCCAGGATGTTCGATATTCATCTGACTCCTTGATTAAATCTTCGACAATACTGCTTGCGCGATCATAATCATCATCTTCCAGAATCCAGACTTCAGGCCAACATTCAATCGGTGGTAGTTCGCCCAATGCACCAGCAAGATTGAGATTTTTTATCATGCAGTTAATACCTTCTTCCTGAAGGATATCCTTGATATGCTCCGTCATCAGGCCATGTTCGGCAGAATAAACTCTTTTCATTGTGACTATTTAGTGATTATTTCTACTT
Organism: Fidelibacterota bacterium; assembly: GCA_036476435.1. Lineage (GTDB taxonomy): Bacteria > Fidelibacterota > Marinisomatia > Marinisomatales > JAHJCW01 > JAZGBQ01. The sequence continues at coordinate 306 of JAZGBQ010000022.1, read as the reverse complement.
TAGTTCTTCCAGTGATTCAGTGGCTGATTTAATCACGAACAAAGTATCAACACCTACCGTAATCAAAGTAAAACCATTTTCTATCGCGGATTTTACGGCACTCGCATTAACGCCAAAGTATCCCAGCTTGATATTTGCCGCTTTACAAACAGCAGCAACTCGACTGATTGCTTTCTGAACTTCAGGATGATTGACCTCTCCAATCCTTCCCAGACTGGCAGAGAGATCATAAGGACCAATCAGGATTGCATCGAGTCCAGGCACTTTAACAATCTCTTCAATATTATCTATCGCCTTTTGACTTTC
>JAZGBQ010000219.1:0-2468 GCA_036476435.1 Fidelibacterota bacterium | reverse complement strand
TAAAACAGCCAATATAATTGTAACCACTGATGGTGTTGTAAAGATCGTTGATTTTGGTATAGCAAAACTGGCAGGGCAAACTCAAGTAACAAAAGACGGTACTTCGTTGGGTACCGCTTCCTATATGTCCCCGGAGCAGACCCTGGGTAAAGAGGTTGATCATCGCACTGACATCTGGTCAATAGGCGTGGTACTGTATGAGATGATAACTGGCTTACAGCCTTTCCAAGGTGATTATGAGCAAGCGGTTGTTTATTCTATTATGAATGAAGAACCAAAACCGCTCACGGGATTAAGGACTGGGATACCAGTGGAACTTGAGCGGATAGTAAACAAAGCATTGGCAAAGGACCCGAATGAACGCTACCAACATCTGGATGAACTAATCGTTGATCTTAAACAAGTTAAGAAAAAGCCTGAAAAAGAAAAGACTGAAAAAGAAAAGACTGAAAAACAAGTACCTCCACCTCCAACATCAGCGTACATAAAACCGGTATGGAAGCAGCCAATTCCAATCGCAATCACTGCTTCAGCTATTATTATGATTATCGCTGGATTATTGATTATTGGAGGAAAACCAGATGAACCTGCATCCAGACTTGGAGACAAATCGATTGCTATTTTGCCATTCAAGGTAATAGGTGATAGTAAAGAAGAAGAATATTTTAGTGATGGTATGCATGATGATATTCTAACACAAGTAGCAAAAATACATGATTTGAAAGTCGTTTCAAGAACCAGTGTTATGCACTACAAAGATACTGATAAGAGTATAAGGGAAATTGCTCAAGAACTGGGTGTAGGGACTATCTTAGAAGGGAGTGTGCGTCGAGCGGGAGAAAAGGTGCGGGTTATTGCTCAGTTAATTAATGCAAAGACTGATGAGCATCTGTGGGCGGAAACTTATGATCGAGATTATGTTGATATTTTTGCTGTACAAAGCGATGTGGCAGAAAATATTGCATCAGCTTTAAAGGCTACACTGACTCCAGGAGAAATAAGTTCTATTAAAAGTGCGCCCACTGAAAACATGGAGGCTTATGATTATTATTTAAAGGGCAAGTACTATTGGGATACAAAATTAGATCGGGAAGGCAATATGCTCGCTGCAGAACTGCTTGAGAAAGCTGTTGAACTGGATCCGAATTTTACTTTGGCTTATGCTTTAGTGGCGATAGTTGATTTTACACTCTATAATCAGAGTGCTTGGGACCCGACACCGGAAAGATTGGAAAAAGGAGTGTCTGCTCTTGAAAAGGCAACCCGCCTGGATCCGAATCTTCCTGAAGTTCATTATGCCCAGGCTGAATATTATAAATTTATTGAGAAGGATCATAAAAAGGCTACAACTGAATACTTAAAAGCTCTGGAGAGACGACCAAATGATAGTTGGATTAACCTGGATATAGGAAGATTGTACATGTATAAAGGAGAATGGGACAAGGCTGAACGACATTTACTAAAAAGCTATGAAGTTGATCCTCATGGATTGCTCTCGGCGCATCTTGTTTCCGACTTTTATATATACATGCATGACTGGCGCAAGGCGGAGTATTATATTGATAAAGGCATTGCTTCATTTCCAGAAGAGCCCTCTCTATATTGGCACAAAGCCGAAATAGCAAGTATGGGATACGGAGATACTGAAAAAGCAAATCGGATCTTTGAGAAAGGCGTTCAATTTGCAGGACAACAAAGAATGCTAGAATATCGATTAATGGTTGATATATGGTCCCGAAGATTTCAGGAATTATTGGATGCTGTTGAACCATTTCCCGATTTTGATGATTATTCTCTTTATAAAGGGATTGCTTACTGGTTTATGGGAAAAGAAGATCAGGCTAAAACTTATTTTGACTCCGCCAGGGTTGTTCATGTACAACTGATTCAAACAGCTCCACACATCAGTTCTAATTATCGTGGGCTTGGGTTGGCATACGCTGGTTTGGGAATGAAGGAAAAAGCTATCCAGGCGGCAAAAAAAGCTGTTGAATTAGAGCCGATAAGCAAAAATGCATTTTGGGCTCCATTTAACCATACATGGTTGGCTTATATTTATTCAATGGTAGGCGAATACGATAAAGCCCTCGATGAAATCGAGCTTCTATTATCCATACCATATTACTTTACAACCTGGGATTTAAAATTAAATCCATTTTGGGATCCTATGCCTGATCATCCTCGATTTCAAGAGCTGATTGCAAAGTATTCAGATTGACTATATTTGTCCTGTTTTACCTGATTTGAGACACGGATTTGTGGATACATACGGGATACCGAAAAATTCACTCTACTGTAAACCATGTAATACTTAAAGTTACTGAGTACGCACTCATTACTGGGGGTCAAGAGGTCGGGAGTTCAAATCTCCCCGCCCCGACAAGTTATAAATTACATTTATTTAATGAGTTAGGGGAACAGGTAAGAATCCTTTGACTCTTTCTTTTTTACTCCCAATAGTTCATATT
>JAZGBQ010000218.1:0-8130 GCA_036476435.1 Fidelibacterota bacterium | reverse complement strand
CATGTCAAGCAAGCACTCTAACCACCTGAGCTAATCGCCCAATTTGTCTAACAAACCGGTACAGAAATTAATACCGTTAAAAGTTTAATTAAAAATAGTAAGGTTCTTCATTTTTCCGCGAGAAAGATCTGTTCATAAACACTACCTTCCCTTAAGATTTCCTGCGCACGGATAACGGTTGGATCTTTTTTCAATCGCTCCCGAAATCTTCCGGCGTCGCCCTCTAATGCATGAGCAAATTCCTGAATGAGATTTTTATACAATATATCTTTTTCACTTTCAAAAACTGCATTTTCTCTTTTCTCTATATAAGATTCAATCATCGCGAAAGCCGATTCTAATTCTGCAATATCCTCAGCATCTTCTTTAAATTCATCAACTGCTGCAAAGAAATTCATTTCTCCGGGTACGGGAATGTTGATTTCAATTTCTTCAATATATTGAATGAATCCGTCCAATAAATTGTCATCATAAAGTACGTCTGTAAAACTAGTATACTGATGTTTTCTGTTCTGTATGAATGAGAAAAAGGCACCCCGGCGGAAACATTCAACGGTAAGTGGCTGAAATTGTATATCGTCAATCTCGATATCAGGACTGATGCCTCCGCTGCCGATAACGATCCGACCATTGGACGTTGTGAATATTGAATCAGGATTTGAATTGGTAATGATCAGGTCATTATCAATATAATTCGGTTTCTGTATCAATCTGCCGCTGGGCATGTAGTACTTGGCGGTTGTAATCTTAAGGATCTTATTATCCTCCAGGTTTACTACAGATTGAACCAAACCTTTCCCAAAGGATGTTTTTCCAATTACAAGTCCCCGGTCAAGATCCTGAATCACTCCGGCAATGATCTCACTAGCCGATGCACTTCCTTCGTTTATGAGTACCGCAAGTTTAACATCACCGCCAACCAGCGGTTTTCTCTTGGCGTAGTAGGTTCTGCTGGATCCTTTGATCCTACCCTGAGTGGATAAGAGTAATTCATCTTTATCCACGAACATATCAAGGATTTCAACGGCCGAGTGAAGTAATCCTCCAGGATTATCACGGATATCTAATATAATTGCGTCAGCATGAGCGTTCGATAATTTATTTAGTGCACTTTTCATCTCTATTATAGAATTAGATGAAAATCTTGTTAATCGAATATATCCTATGTGTTCATCAAGCATTTCCGCATATGGTACATCTTTTATGCGTATTTCAGCCCTCGTCAACTCAAATTCCATTGTGTTTTCGTAGCCAAAGCGTTTAATTAATAAAACAACCTTGGTTCCTTTCTTACCGCGAATCAGCTTAGACGCCTGGCTCAGACTTAAATCTGAAGTTGTCGTTTCGTTTATTTGAATAATAACATCTCCACCGATTATTCCTGCCCGTTGTGCAGGTGTATCCTCCATGGGCGCGATGACCGTTAAAGCTTCATCCCTGCGGCTGATCTGGATACCGATTCCACCATATTTCCCGGTTGTTAATAGATCCAGACCATCGCGTTCATCCTCTATGAGATAATCTGTATATGGGTCCATCCTGTTAACCATCTCGGAAACAGTCGCATTGGTAAACTTATCGATATCGATATCATCAACGTAATAGGTGACCAGGTATTTGTAAACGTCGTTTATTAATCGCTGTGAGTTTGCTATTTTTCTATATTTATCCGATTTACTTAAAGCAAGAGTTGAAATACTGGTTACACCAATGATTATGATTAGTATCGAAATTCTTTTTATTTGTCTATTCATAGAGTTATTATTTTCCGTTTTCTAAGTTCTTTCCAGATTAAACGATGGATAGTATTTTTATCTTTGTGCCCATCCAGGATCACAATACGGTTGCCAAAACGATTTGCAATGGAATTATACGCATTTTTGACATCATTAAGAAATTGACTTCCTTCTTTTTCGATGCGGTCGAATATTTCTTTCTGTCGATTTATACCTTCTTCGATGGATATGTCTATGAAAAAAGTGATGTCCGGCTGTAATTCATAGGTCGCAAAAGTATTCAGTTTAACTAGCCAATCCATATTCAGATCTCTTCCGCCACCTTGGTAAGCAAGCGTCGAATCCGCATACCTATCAGCAATTACTAATTCGCCACGTTCAAGTGCAGGCATTATTACTTCTCTGGTAACCTGTGACCTGGAAGCTGTCATAAGGAGTGCTTCAGTCCTTGCAGATAATTCGTCAGTGTCACGATATAACAAAATTTCTCTAATAGATTCTGAAACTCGTGTACCACCTGGTTCACGAATAGTTGTGACGGTTAAACCCAACTCCGATAGTTTTTCAGTGAGCATGACTGCCTGAGTAGATTTGCCGCAGCCATCAATGCCCTCAAATGTTATGAAACTTCCCTTATTAGAAATAGACATTATCATCATCCTTGCCAATTACAATAACAAATTCACCACGCGGTTGTTGTGAAGAATAATGCGAAATATGTTCCTTGATAGTTCCTCTTCTTATCTCCTCGAATTTCTTCGTGAGCTCCCGGCAAATAACGGCCGGTCGATCACCGATAAAATTCTGGATATCGTTTAATGTTCGTACCAACCTTTTTGGACTTTCGTAAAATATAATTGTAGCCTGTATCGCCCCTATTTGTTCCAATCGTTTTTTCCTGCCTTTTTTAGGCGGCAGAAATCCTTCGAAAATAAATCGGTCTGTCGGTAATCCGGAAACGATGAGTGCTGTTAGAAAAGCCGATGGACCGGGAATCGATTCAATCCTGGCTCCGGCAGTTATTGCCGCCCTTATCAATTTATAGGCAGGATCACTAATCCCCGGAGTACCAGAATCTGTTACAACGGCAATATTTTTTCCGGAATTTAGATGTTTCAGTATGACAGGAATACGTGAAAATTTATTGTGTTCATAATAGCTAATACTTGGTGTTTTTATGTTGTAGTGACGCAACATTATCCCAGTATGCCGAGTATCTTCTGCTGCGATGAGGGGAACGGCATTAAGAATATCAATGGCTCTAAAAGAAACATCTTTCAGGTTCCCGATTGGGGTGGATACTATGAAAACTGTTCCAGTGATATTTTTATCCTTACATTCGACTTATTGCTCGATCAATAATTCCCAGTCCGGTATTAAGGTCATCCAAGCTTAAATTCAGATGCGGTCTGAATCTAATTGTTCTTTCTCCGCACCCGAGCATCAAGGCTCCTTCTTCCCTTATAAGGCCTAACAACTTATTCTGGTCTTTTGAGGTAGGCAAATCGAAAGCGCAAAACAGACCTCTGCCCCGGGAATTTGATATGATCTCGCCGTGTTTATTTTGCAGTATAATTAGTCCTTCGAGAAGACTCTTGCCTCGATCCGCTGCATTTTGTACCAGTTGGTCATTCTCAATGACATCAAGATATAGATTAAAACGCACCATATCGGTTAGATTTCCTCCCCAGGTTGAATTTAACCTGCTGGGTTGGTGGAAAACACTGTCTTCGATCTCATCAAAACGATTACCAGCAAATATTCCGCATACCTGCGTTTTTTTACCGAAAGATATTATATCAGGTCGTGCATTCTCTCCAAAATGCTGGTGTGCCCACATTTTTCCCGTGATCCCGATCCCTGTCTGAACCTCATCATAGATCAAAATGATATCATTTTCGTTAGCGATTTCTCTCAGTTTAATAAAAAATTCAACCCTGAAATGATTATCTCCGCCCTCACCCTGAATTGGTTCAATAATGATCGCGGCAATCTCATCAACATAACCTGATATTGCCTTTTTAATTTCATCAACGGCCTGGTCCTCCAAGGCAGATACGGCAGCCAAATTAGCCCCATTCAAGGGGAACCTGAGTTTGGGATTGGTAATGCGCGGCCATTCGAATTTTGGAAAGAAATCGGTTTTTCTTTTATCTTGTGAATCGGTGAGCGATAGGGTATAACCGGATCTCCCATGAAAACACTCTTTGAAATGGATTATTTTTGATGCTTCTGTGGACTTTCCATGTGATTGATTTTTCCTGGTCTTCCAGTCGAATGAAGCCTTCAAAGCATTTTCAACTGCCAGTGTTCCACCTTCTATAAAAAATGAGTAAGGTAAATATTCAGGCTGCGCCTTAGTTCCCATGGATTCGACAAATTCCGCCATTTGAGTCGAATACACATCAGAATTTGTAGGTTTATTAATCGCAGCAACCGTTAACCGTTCTTTGTTCTTTAACACATAGGGATGATTATATCCAATAGAGAGTGACGCAAACATCGAAAATAAATCCAAATATTCTCTGGAATTCCTGGCATCAACAATCCATGATCCATGACTTTTTTCAAGGTCGATTATTGGGTCCATCCCATCAGCCAGCATATGATTACCAATAGAACTTTTGACATTATTTGCATCAATTCTCGTCATATTTAGGTTCTCCAAAATTGAATACTCTGTACCATTTTAGCAGTCCATTTTATCCCGCTTTAATTAGTAATGTTAAATGAAATACCCTGTGCAAGCGGCAGCTCCTTACTCCAGTTAATAGTATTGGTTTGCCTGCGCATGTATTGTTTCCACGAATCCGAACCGGATTCACGACCACCACCAGTTTCCTTTTCTCCACCAAAAGCGCCGCCTATCTCGGCCCCTGATGTGCCAATGTTGATATTAGCGATACCACAATCGCTTCCAACAGAGGACAAAAATCTTTCAGCATTCAACAAATTTGTTGTAAACATTGCCGATGATAAACCCTGTGGAACCCGGTTATGAAATCCCAGAGCCTCATTTAAGTCTGAATAACTGATGATGTAGAGAATTGGGGCAAATGTTTCTTTCTGAACGATTTCCCAATCATTCCGAGCATGAACGATCGTCGGCTCCACAAAATAACCTTTCCCTTTGATAACATTTCCTCCAAATACGACTTCACCTCCAGCTTTATTTATATCCTCCAGAGCCATTTTGTAGATTTCCAAAGTTCCCTTATTTACAACGGGCCCCATCACGACATTTGTATCCATAGGATTACCGATAGAAATTTGTTTATAAGCATTAATTAATCGCTCTACCAGATCCTGTTCAATACTGGAATGTACTATCACTCTACGAGTTGAGGTGCATCTTTGCCCGGACGTACCAACAGCACCAAAAACGATGGCAGGTATTGTCATATTTAAATCAGCGGTCTCATCGACGATAATACCATTATTCCCACCAAGTTCCAGAATCGTCCTTCCGAGACGTTTGGCAACAACTTCCGATACATGTCGACCCATGGATGTTGATCCGGTAAACGACACCAGGGGAATTCGCTTGTCGTTAATGAGTTTTTCGCCGATCGTTGATCCTTTACCAATGATTAAATTGAATATTCCTGTATAGCCCTGCTTTTCCATAACTCGATTGCATATATTTTGAACTGCAATGGCGGTCAATGGTACCGTAGAACTAGGTTTCCATATCACTACATCACCAGTAATAGCTGCAATGAATGCATTCCAGGCCCAGACCGCTACAGGGAAATTGAAGGCTGATATGACTCCGATCGGGCCTAGTGGATGCCACTGTTCGTACATGCGATGATCTTTCCGTTCCGAGTGCATTGTTTTCCCATAAAGCATCCGCGATTGTCCCACTGCAAAATCAGCTACGTCAATCATTTCCTGGACTTCCCCATCGCCTTCCTGTTTGATTTTTCCCATCTCCAGTGTCACTAAACTCCCGAGAAGATCTTTTTTCTTCCTTAATGCATCGCCCATTTCGCGAATTAACTGACCCCTTACAGGGGCCGGTACCCTGCGCCAGGAATGGAATGCTTCGAGTGCATTATTTACAACCTTATCATAATCCTCTTCGGAACATTGGTATACAGTCGCAAGTTTTTCACCGGTAGCCGGATTAATTGATTCCAGGATACCGCCATCAGCGGATCCGGACCAGGTTCCGGCACCGCTGCAAGCCCCGTAATTGATTTGTTCAATACCTAATTCGGATAAGATCTCATTAGTATTCATGATTATATATCCTGAAAAATTTTTATAATTTTAGTGAATTGTTATCAATTTCCGACGGCAAAATTACTCAGTCTAACGGGAATAAAAAAATGGATTCGCCTGATAGAAATGAGTGATATATAATCGGGAAATAATAATGGGAGATGTAATTGATCACGCATCTCCCACTATGAAATTTCGCATTATATGCTTACCTATCAGGATTCTTCAGCTACTGGTTTTTCCTCCTTGTTTTTAAATCCCCAGATTGCGAGTAGGATGACCACGACTACCAGCATCCATATCGTTGCATGATGGTATTCGGATCCAGAAAAATCTATCAAATCCATGAATCTTCCGATCAACAGTGAAATTCGACCCATTACTGCGAAACCGAACGAGGCACCAAACGAGATCATAAGGAAATATATTCCAACTTTTCCAACCTTCCCAAACCACCCTTTGTGCTCTTTTGAAAAATAGAAATACAGCAGGCCGGTTATGGTTCCTACCAGAACGATCAGTCCGTTAAAAAATACCATGGGCGAAACGTCACCGATCAAGGGCATCGCAGTGGCTTTAACTTGCTGAATTACATTTGAGTTCAGGAATCCGTAGGATCGCAGCCCGGCAGCCATCCCCACAACATAGGCAATCCCCCAACGCGCAAACCAGCTGAATCTGGACCATACGCTTAATAGCATCATGACACCTAATACCAGCGGTATCAGGTAGATCATTTGCTGTTCGTGTCCCTTATTAATACCACCTGTTGGAAAAATTGCCTGCGAGAGGAAACCCAGACCGCCATATACACCATACCACATCTTTTGGAAAATAGATAGTCCAGCTGGATCTTCAACCGCCGGCCAAAGCCTACCAAACAGGTTTGGCTGGATCTGGGTCCAGAAATAAACCGCTGCCCAATATCCAGCTGACAACCCGACAAATATGTGCTCGGCCATCTTATAAAATGGATTATCACGATACAAATAGGAGAAAATTGACAGCGTTAGGAATACGGCTATCCAGGCTCCAAATATTTCTGCAAAATTCATCTTGATCTCCTAGAATTTCTTGGACCGTTTGCGTTCCAGGTAAAATGCTACATTTCCGAAGATGATAAAGGCGACAATAACCAAATGAGCAATTGACTGTGCATCCATGCCGGAAGTACCGTAACCTGGATGTCCTATCAGCGCTTCATATTCGGCAGCGCCGGGCATTCCAGCCAGCACACCTCGTACCTGACCACTATCAACATAAGGCATGACTTCGTTCACCTGTACGGAAGTTACACCAGTCGACATGGGGATACCGGCTGGATCAGCAGCATACTGAACCCATTCAACTGTCCCTGGATATCCGGCTGAAGCAGAAAAGAGAAAATCAAAATCATTGATATTGTTGATACCTTCCATCATAGGAATTTCTTCAATCAGCGTATTACGCGAATCAATTGTATACAATTTTCTAAGGTTACTAACAATTCCTTTGATGACTGCCTCATTGCCTGGACGAAAGCCAAGCAGCACATAATCTTCACCGTAAGTGAGACCTAATTCTTCATCAGCTACTTCCGCCAGCGCCTGTGCTGCCATGAACTGTCCATCCGGCCACAGGCAGGTAACGTAAACCTTGCAATTTTTTCTGAAAAAATGCCTTAGAACGCCCACTGCCATGGGATGGATCTCCGGTTTGGTACTTGGTCCGTACTCTACGGATAACAATATTTTTGAGCCGTCTGGCACCGCCTCTATGGCTGCATACACATCCTGCGAAGCATCGCTTGCTCTGATTGGGAGTCCCAGCGGGAAAAATAGCGGGAGCATCACTACGATAACAATTAGCGCAAAGATCCATCGGCGGTCAACGTGTCCAAGCTTAATGATATAATCTGTTGTTTTACTCATCACTTACTCCCCGATATAGGATTTTTCGATTCCAAGGATGTATTTAATGGATGTGGCAAATACGCCCAACCCTATACCTATCATAATCGCTCTGGCTCCGGCAACATTCGGGTAGAAATAAATCCAGTCTTGAAGTGTTGGCAGGAAGAACATCGCTGGTTTATCTACTGGCCATCCGGTTAGTGTTCCTGCGACTGTTACAATCACTAAACCCAGCACCACCGTGACAATTGTTATCAAACGGTTCTTTAACCAGG
>JAZGBQ010000217.1:0-10239 GCA_036476435.1 Fidelibacterota bacterium | reverse complement strand
TCGGGAGAAACGAATTAAATACTCATAGTATATGAATAAACACGCAGAAAAATTAGTATCGGAGACTATCCGAATTAAAAGTCCGAAGAAGGGATTAATGAAAGCTCGAAAATTAATCCTTTACTTTTGCCGGTCGAATGGATTAAGCGATGTCGATATTGATGTGTTTGAAATGGCAGTGACAGAAGCGTGTCATAATGCAGTCCGCCATGGCGGAAGGAATGAAAAGGGAGTGTACTGTGAATTGGAACTATTTATAAATAAAAACGATATTAAAGCTGTAATAAGAGATTTTGGCAAGGCCTTTGAGTTAAACGATTTTGATCCATTTAATGTCCAACAAGATTTCATGAATTACAAGAACGGTGGTTTAGGTATACCACTAATTAAGACTTTGATGGATGATGTCTCGTACAAGAAAAAAGCTGGGAACGGTAATGAATTAGTATTGATCAAACACTTAAATAAATAAAAAAACAAAAAATTCACTAGTTAATTAATTGATAAAAAATGACAAGTGTGAGGGAGTAACCCGATGAAAATAAAGGAAACTGTTCATGGCGATATTGCCGTCATTACCCTTTCCGGTAAAATGATGTTGGATGCCAAAAGTGAAAATTTACATTTTTATGTTAAGGACCTGATAGATAGAGGGTATTCAAAAGTCGTTATTGACATGGGTAAAATAACATGGTTTGGAAGCACTGGCTTGGGTGCTTTGTTAGCTTCTTATACTTCTTTGAAAGAAGTTGATGGAGATCTAAAGATCGCACGGGCAACGCGGAAAATTAGAAGCGTGTTCATGTTTACTCAACTAATCAAAGTCTTGAAAAATTACGATTCAGTTGACGCTGCGTTGTCAAGTTTTTCCCAAGGTTAATAATCAGTCGGATATAAATTTTTATGCCTGAAAACCAGTTCGAATTAGACAAACTACGTTCTGCCGTTCAAGAACTATCTGTGCTTAATGATATTGCTACGGCGGTTAGTTCCGCCCGGGAATTAGATCAAGTCATAGGTTTGATCGTTCACGAATGTGTTAAACACCTAGAAGTAGAACAAGGTGCTGTCATGTTGTTGGACGAGAAAAAACCGACGGATTCGTTCCGAACGATGGTTCGGAAGGTTGATTCGGCCGATGAGGTAGTACCTTATCATTTTGGGCTTCAATTGTCAGGGTGGATGCTAAAAAATCAAGTTCCGTTAATGATCAACGATTTTCAATCCGATACAAGGTTCAAAGTCACAACACGGGAAGACTTTCCTATAAGATCATTGCTGAGCGTCCCATTGAAATTAAAAGGTAAATTGCTCGGTGTTTTGAATGTTTTTAATAAAAAAAATGATCTGGATTTTAAATTAGAAGATCAACGGCTGCTGGCTATTATTGCCACTCAATCAGCTCAAGTAATAGAAAACGCACGTCTTTATGAAGAAGAACAGGCACTGATGCATTTTGAAGAAGAATTGCGTGTAGCTCATGATATTCAGCAAAATCTATTGCCAAAAGGTGCTCCCGATTTTAAAGGCTTTGATATATGTGGCAGAAGCATTCCAGCGAAGGAAGTTGGTGGTGATTATTTTGATTTAATTACAATCAGTGATGATAAAATGGCGGTATGTCTAGGGGATATTTCCGGGAAGGGAATGCCGGCCGCACTACTTATGGCAAACCTGCAGGCAACTTTACGCGGCCAGATGCAATTCACATTATCGGTTAGTGAATGTATTAGTCGCTCAAACAAACTTCTTTACCAGAGTACCGACTCGCAAAAATTCGCGACACTCTTTTTCGGAATTATTAATCGGGTACAAATGAACCTGACTTATACAAATGCCGGCCATGATCCTCCTATTATGATTTCTTCCGAAGGTAAGATAGTACGCCTGGAAACTGGCGGCACTGTACTTGGATTTATGCCAGATTATGAATACAAAGAGGAAAATGTTTCATTTCAGGAAGGTGCTGTTCTGGTAATCTATTCAGACGGTGTCACCGATGCGCAAAATGACAAAGACGAGGACTTTGGAAATGATCGACTTGAAGAGGTAATACGATCTGGAAGAGCTAAATCCGCCAAGGAAATTAATGCACACGTTTTAAACGCAGTCCAATCATTTACCGGGGACGTTCCGCAAATCGATGATATCACCCTTGTTGTAATTAAACGAGAACCCGAGGACTCCGCATGATCGGAAAGACCGTTTCACATTATAAGATTCTTGAAAAACTTGGTGAAGGTGGGATGGGAGTGGTATATCGTGCTGAGGATTCCAAGCTTGAACGTATTGTTGCATTGAAATTTCTGCCCTCAAATCTTATTGGAAAAGACGAGGATAAAAAAAGATTCATACGTGAGGCGCGATCAACATCATCGTTAAATCACCCCAATATTATGACTATCTATGAGATCGATGATGTTAATGATCAAACCTTCATTGCAATGGAATTTCTGAAAGGCGAAACCTTAAAAAACGTAATCAGTAAAATATCTCCGGATAACAGCAGGGCGTTGGATATTGCCATAGCTGTTGCTGAAGGACTTCAGGCAGCGCACTCACAGGATATCATTCATCGTGACATTAAATCAGAAAATGTCATGCTTTCTGATAAAGGGCATATTAAAATTATGGATTTTGGACTTGCTAAACGCAAGGGTGTCGAGGGCATGACCAGAGCAGGCACGACACTTGGCACCTTGGCGTATATGTCTCCTGAGCAAATCGAAGGCTTGGATGCCGATTTTCGTTCAGACATTTTTTCTTTGGGCGTTGTCATGTATGAGATGACAACTGGTCAGTTGCCCTTTCATGGTGATCATGATGCCGCGATCTTGTATTCAATTGTGAATGAATTACCGTCACATGTCAGCACGGTTAATCCAAAAATTGATTTAGAATTTGTTCGAATAATACACAAGTGTATTGAAAAAGATGCAAATAAGCGTTATCAAACTGCACAGGAACTACTCAGTGATCTGAACGATCTGCGATCGGCACTGGATTCGGGATTAACGACTGGTAAAATCGTTGGTATTCCACCAGCTGACATTTCACCAAACAAATTATCATGGGTCAACCCCGTCATGATAATCGCGGCGATAGCAATTATTGGGTATCTCATTTTCGGTATCAAATGGGATCGAAACAGCCAGGTATTACCTGATCTTGCGGCAGTGGAAAACTCTCTGGCGGTGCTATATTTTGAAAACCTGCGAGATCCGGAAAATACCGACCGATTGGGGCAGATACTCCAGGAATTGATTATTGCTGATCTCTCTGAAATATCACAACTGAAAGTATTCAGCAGTCAACGGTTATTTGATATTCAGAAGCAGTTAGGTAGTTCTGATAGATCAAAAATCAATCCGGCTCTGGCAACACAGATTGCTCAGACGGCGGGGGCTTCGACGATGCTCATCGGTACGGTTATTCAAACTGGAGATTCGGTGATCCTTACATCTCAATTAATTGACCCAGCTGAAGGGGTGATCATTGAGTCTCAGAGAGTTCAAGGCAGCGATATCTATACACTTGTTGATGAATTAGCTGACCTAATTCATAAGGATCTCGATCTCTCCAGCGATGAGAGTGACCGAATAGATGTTGCCGTTGTTGATAAAACATCCTCATCGGTCAGTGCATACCAGTTCTATCTAGAAGGTGTTGATCTTTACAATGATGCGAATTTCAATGATGCCATAGCAGCTTTTCAGCGAGCGATCGATATTGATTCTACCTTTAGCCAGGCCTATTATAAAATGGCGTTAGCGCAATGGTGGGCTCAATCAGAGTCAGATAATGCCACTATGGATCAGGCAAAATCCTCGCTTGCAGCAATTTTATCAGGACGGTGGTATGCCTCTACAAAGGAAAAACTCATGGCCCAGGGTGCAATGGCGCTAACAGAAGAAGATTTCGACGGAGCACTAGACATATATCAACAACTTTTAGCTTTCATCCCTGACGAAAAAGAAGCCTGGTATGGACTTGGTGAAGCCTACTTCCACGGCCCAATGGATTATGATAAATCTTTAGAAGCGTTTGAACGGGTACTGGAACTTGATCCTGGTTTAAATCTTGCTTACCGTCACATTTTTGACATTTATTATAATCGAGAGTTATATGACCAGGGAATTATTCGTGCGAGTCAATTCGTATCAAATTATCCGGATAAACCGTGGGGATATATCTATCTCGGAATGATGCTCAATGGCAAAAAGGAATATTCCAAAGCAATAAATGTTTACAAAGAAGCCATTTCTATCAGTCCGGACATGACCACTATTCACCAGGGACTCATTGAACTATATTTCAGCAGTGAATTATATGACCAGGGTCTGGCTTATGCCGATTCAATGACGTCGATTTTCCCTGAATACAGCTGGATATATGCCTTACAGGGAATGTGTCTTGTGGGATTAGGTCAATATGATCAAGCAATTGAAGCCTTCCAGGACGGGCTGATAATAAACCCGAAGGATCATGGAATACACAGATACTTAACCTATGCCTATCAGCTAATGGGAGATTATGAGAGCGCTAATGACCAACTTCTAAATTTACTGGCAGATGATGTTCCTGAGGTTTGGAAAAAAATGGGAAAAAACTTCCAAAATCTATTGTTATGTGAAACCGGGCAATTAAACAGGGTCCTGGAAATGAAGCTGGCGGAGTTTCAGGACTTAGAATCAAATGATAGTAAAGCAGGTAATTTGATCGATCAGAGTTATTTTAGGTTTTTACTGCAGGATACTGTCACCGCCCGGGCGAATCTCGCACAGGCCAGTGCTCTGAATCCGAATATGAACCTCCAACTGAAAATATTGTGGATCACTGGATTTTATCAGGCCATTGCGAATGAGAGAGAAGCCTTAGGGCAAACACGCCGCCAGGCAGAAGAATTGATAGAAGCGAATAATGTTACTTCAGAATTACAATATGTATCCACTGCACTTCAATTAAATATTTACCTGCTTGAGAATGACTATCAGAGTGTGTTGGAGGAATTTGAAAAGATAAAAGAATTTGAAGAAATCGGTTTACGTTATCTTACGGAACTGGCTACGGCTTCTCTGATAGCCGATGATTATGAAAAAGTCCATGAGTTTGTAGCCATGATGCGCAGACCGAACATTAAATTTGACATCAGGTCTCATATTTATCCTCGCTCATACTATTTTGAAGGACTTGCATTTGAGAGAGAAGGAAACCTGACATCGGCACTACAAAGTTATGAGCAGCTAATGATAATCTGGCTTGATGGAGATGAAAGCATTCCTGAGCGTCAAATTGCTATAAACAGGATTGATGCACTGCGCAGAACAATAGGCTGATATTCCTCAATTGTTCAAATCTGGTCGAATATCTTAATGCAATTAAAATACATTGCCAAAACAGATTTAGGTCTTCACCGCGAAGTTAACCAGGATAATTTCGCTGATGGAAGAATTGATAACAGTTACATATTTATTATCGCCGACGGACTTGGGCACCCCGAAGGGGGGCGATTTGCCAGCCGGACAGCAGTTGAGTATATCAAAAATACGTTTTTAGAAACGTATCCAGAGGATCCTGTAGACTTCTTTCATGACATATTCTCCAAGGTAAATGGAATCATCCTCCGCGAGAAAATTCAGAAATATAATCGAGAAATGATGGCTTCCACCTGCGTGGCTGTAATTATCAAGGATGATAAAGCCTACCTTGCCAATGTCGGTGACAGCCGAGCTTATCTATGCCACAATCGCAAGTTAGATCAGTTAACAAAAGATCAATCGCTAGTACAATCTATGGTTGATGAGGGTCGCATTACGGAAGAAGAGGCGCGAAATCATGTGATGAAACATGTCGTGACTGAGGCTCTTGGAACACGCGGGAAACTGAATGTTGACATTTATCAAGATTCAATACAATTAGAGGTCGATGATACACTGCTCATATGTACGGATGGTTTATGGGGTATGGTACCTGATGACGAACTCGAGAAAATTATTAAATCCAATTCTATCGAGGATGCTGGTAATAAACTTATACAATCAGCCAAAGATAATGGCGGACATGATAACATAACGCTTCAACTAATTCACATTGGATGAAGAGTTAAGTTTCTTCTACTATTTCCTGCAAAAGCCTTGCAGCTTCACTGCGTACAAATTCGTTTTCATCCATTTGAGATACTACTTGAAGAATTGGCAATAATGTATCATCAGGTTCATTTGACAGAATGCTTAAAGCTTCCATCCTGATGGTATTATTTTTATCATCGAGTAGAGCCTTCATACAGGCTTGTTTTATTACCACATCTACTATAGTGAATTCACCCAGTAATCTTATTGATTTCAATCGTATTCCTTGATTGGGATCACTGAGCAAAGTCGTAATTAGTGCATCTTTGACTGTTTGATTATCGGGCACCTCTGCCAATTGTTTAACAGACTGTAACCGCCGGCCGGGATTAGTTGAATTCAATAATATGTAACACAAAAGGTCAACCACCAGCGGATTGTTAACTTTTTCATTGTAGGTGGATATTTCCGCACCGGAAAATTCAAACGATAACTCACCCGTTTGTGTTCGAGAAAATTTGATATTTTCAGGGCTTAACAAACCAGAATCCACGGATGCTCTTATCTTGTATTCAGTTGGTTTTTTCGCAAGCGATGTAATTGACGGCATTGAGGTATTCGGGAAAGTGAATTTAATAATCAACGTACCAACGATCAGAATCCCCAGGATCATCAGTAAGTAGAGACGAACCCTGGATGATAGAATTGAGACTTTAGAAAAAGAAACGATCTTTGGAACAGAAGACTTGATAAATTTATGTTTTGGTTTTGACTTGATAGAACCAAGTAACACTGATCTTTGCTGGGTTAAGAAATGCGCGGATGGAATTTCATCTGCCACAAATGCCACTGAGTGAAGTGAGAATTGTATTTCGTTTATATAATTTTGGAGATCCTGATTTATTGCCAAGGATTTTTCGAATTTAGTTAGTTCTTTACCGGACAATTCGTTGTATAACCGCAGAATTGCGTTTCTCTTCAGGCGCTTAGTTTGCGTGCTATCAGGCTTCATCCCGCACCGTATTGGAATGGAGTTTTTCAACTGCCGAGCAAAAAGTTGATCGTACAAAGTTTTTTGTCCGTTTAAGTATAATAGCCACATCCTTAAAGCTGAACTTCTCGTTGTGAATCAGAATAAAAATCAGGCGTTCATGGTGGGATAACAGATCTAAAGGTCGATCTTGTTTTGAATTAATTGGTTCAGTATTTGGTGTATTAAAAATGATCTTAAATAGAATCGGATATAACCAAACGTAAAAATCTCTATCAAAGCGGAATTCATGTAATTTATCATAGGCTGTGTTAAAAAGTGTTTGATACACTGATTCCAGCTGATCTTCCTGCCGGATGAACTGTAGCATATTGGCTGTAATTTGCCAGTCGTATAACTCAACGAGCTTAAAAAAAGCCTGCTTATCGCCAGTTTGAGCTTGTTGTATTAATGTTACAGTTTCTTGATTCATTTGTCCATCAAATCTAAATACTTATTTGACATTGTTGGTGAATTATAGTTGTCCGTTAGGAATCTTACCAAATTAATTTCTTTCACTTAGATTGTAGAATCAAGTTCAGAAATAGATTTTAATACTTAGATCCGAAAAAAAAGATTCGTTAATCCTCGTAAATAATTTGTTCGAACGTTTCTTCCCGAGGTATTTTACTTGTTCTCATTTCATATTCCCTGATTATGAAATAGTATAACGTTACCCCAATGGCATATAGCAATGCTGTAATAAGGAATATTATATAGTACTGGTAATGGAAGCTGCGTAAAATTTGAAATATCTTAGCACTTAGGAACCAGGAGGCACTCCAAATGCTTGAATTTATGGCACTCACTAATTCCTGATTTTTTTCACCAACATATTTCATCGTTAATTCACTGGTTATAGGTGCCGCCATATGCATGAGAGGCTGGCGAAGTAAATAACTGACTATTGCCAAAATGATCATCCATTGTAAGGACGAAAATAATTCAGTAAGTGACAGGACTATTAGAAATGTAATTGCAATAAATTGTGTTAGTAAGATTGTTTTACGATAGCCATAACGTCGTTTAATAGTTGGTGCCAGCAATAATGCAGCGAAACCAAGGAGAGAAGCTGCGCTTCCAAGTATGCTGAACTGACCAGCATCGAGATTGAAAACCGAGAAAAAGAAAAGGTTGATAAATGGAATAGTGAGCCCTGCGCCAACGGCGATCAATAGTGTAGGTACAAGTGCTTTTATTATCAAAAACCAATCATAATCCAGTACAAGGTTTCTGAAATTATTTTTGAACTTTGAAGATTCAGAACGTGGGGGGCTTTCCTCCAATTTCAAAATATAATAAATAGACGATGTACTAAGAATTATGAAGAAAAGTAACATATGGTATTCACTGACATCAACGGATTTATTAAAAATAACAAACCTGTTAAATTTGTTTAGGATCGAAATTCCAATCCCGGTAACAATAATTGCCAGTGACCACATGGAAAAATTCAATGTTATTGCTTCGGAAAGAACTGATTCGGGGGTGGTACGCATTATAAAAGGCAAAGAACAAACATTTAAGAGCATTAACCCGATTCCCCATGTTAGAAAACTCGTTTTGATTAGCCAGATTTGCTGCCATGCGACGGCTTGAATCATAAAAAAGCCCGCCACCGGTATTATTAATGCGGCCATGAGAAAGTACGGTTTGAGCCGCTTCCCTTTAATATAAATGCCAAATGGAAAGGCAAGTAAAAGTACACCCAGAAATCGATATGAAGTAAAATTTCCAATTTGGTGGTCCAAAAATCCAGCCTTGCTCATGTAGATGTTCAGAATGAGGATAAATGATCCATTTACCAGACTGAGAATGAAAATACCTGTAATCAAATTCAAAGTTGATTTTGGTAAGGATCTATATTGATTAAATAATGCTTTTACAGATTTGTACATCGTTCGAAAAATCATTTTAGTTAATTTGAATGGCAAAGTTAAGCGTCAAACTTGAATTGGCACAGGACATAAAAAAAGGCAATCAATAATTGATTACCTTTTTCTATTAAGTGGAATTTGATTCATAAAGAATACATAAGCAGGACACCCGTGTTTCCCCAATTATTATACTCATTGGATTCATCCTGGTATGTTCCTGTTGCAGCATACAAGCGCAGACTAAAAGGGGAATCTCCAAGTGGTATACCAACTGCAGTTCCGCCGCCGGTGCCTAAACCGCCCCCGATTACATAGAATATTCCTGCTCCGAACTGAAACGTCAGAGGCGAATCTAGTTGCAGCAAGTCATTAATACAAAGCTTACCAAGCAGTCCAATCCCAGGGTATATATCTTTAAAATCATAGGTCAAAATCGCAGCACCAACTCCAAGATCAAAGGGACCAGATTCAACACTAAACGGGGTGCCAATAAACAGCCCGTAATTTGGACCTTCCTCTTCATTGGGTAGATCGATCAGGGGATACCCCACCTGAAACCCTAAACTGAATCCTCCCCGGCGACACTGTGAGTCTTTTTCTTTTCTTGCGGATCTTTCATCTACCTCAATATCAGGGGCAGCCGCCATGGCAGTTTCAGCGGGTAATTCGCCAATTTCATCTTTTACAATTTTTGTTTCAGTGTCCTTCAACGTTTCTGATACTGATTCGGTTTCAGCTACGGCTACAGCTTCTGTCTCTGATACGTCGGATATTTCATCAGTCGTTTCTAATTCCGATTCCAGGCTGGAATCCGGATCCATTTTCAATGTGTCCTTTTCTGAATCTGGTGTTAAGTCTTCCTCGGATATATAAGCCATAGATTTTTCCTCGAAGACTCCTGGAATTATCAACCAGTTATCGTAAAAAATCCAGTGTGGATTTTTTACATATGGATTTGCGTTAAAAATCTTAGGCCACTGCCACGGGTCATGGTAGAATTTGTCTGCCAGATTCCATAGACAATCACCGGGTACAATAAGATATTCGAGATTACCTTCTGGATTCGCAAGCTCACCTGGATTAGTCATGTCCACAAAAAATTCTGCTTGTCCAAAAAGTGGGATCACTATTAAAAACATGACAATTATAGGTGATTTACATCTTAACATAGTTCCTCCATTCTATAAAATTTACATCAACAAATTAGATCCTTTCCGGTACCAATTCAAGATTCGCAAGTCAATAATTACAGGAATATGTTTAC
>JAZGBQ010000216.1:0-3649 GCA_036476435.1 Fidelibacterota bacterium | reverse complement strand
CGTAAATGGTTTGGCTAGATAATCAGTAAATCCCTTTTTTATCAGCTCCTTTGATAAGCCGCCACCATAATATGCAGTGACTGCATTAATGGGCAGGGCTTGGAATTGTTTTTTCTTACGGAAGAATTCCATGAGCATCAGTCCCGACATACCAGGACCAAGATTAATATCCAGAAGCATACAGTCGACATTTTCATTTTTCATCGCATCAACTGCCTCTTCACCATTGACTGCACTTATTACATTCAATTTTAGTTTTTTTAATAAAAATACAAGATAGTTCAAATTTGCCTGATTATCTTCCACGACTAATACTGTGGGACGTTCTGACTGGTCAAGTTTATTATTCATGATTTTATATCCTTAAATCATTACTTTAAATGAATTAGTTAAGTATCCGGTAATTCTAAAATAAACCGATTTCCTTTCGGTGCTAATGGTTTGCCGCGTGCGGTCCCGCCGTGTGCCTCTGCAATCCTTTTTACTATAGCTAATCCCAGTCCTGAGCCTCGCACAGTTTTCTTTGATAATCGAAATCCTCTATCAAATATTCTTACAAAATCATCTTTAGATAGGGATTTACCATAATCATCTATATATAATTTTGTGGATGATTTATTATGTTTTGCTTCAATCGTTATTTTTTTACCGGCATTACCATATTTTATCGCATTAATGAGGTAATTTCTGACAACCTCCTTTATAATCGGGTTGGCATTAACATATAATTTTTCGGGCAGTTTCAATACCAATTCAATATTATTACTCTGAAGTAGAGTTGAGCTTTCATTGACGATCTGTTTAATTATTGGAATGATGTCAATTTCATCGATAACGATCTTTTCTCCGATAGAAAGTTTTGATAAGGTTGTTGAATTGGTAATCACATCTAAAATAATGTTACTGCTCTCTCTTATATAATCGATCAATTAATTATTATCGATCTCTTCTTTCAGCAGTTCAACCATTCCGGATATTACACCGGCAGGATTCCGAAGATCATGGGTAATGACATCAAGTAAAAGTTCTTTAATATTGTTGGATTCATATAATTGTTCGGATAACAAGCGGTGTTTTTCTTCGGACCTTCTAACCTTTTCTTCTTCGCGTTTTCTACTAATTACCTTTGCAACCTGGTTTGAAACAAACTGAAGAATCTTCAGATCATTTTTATTATATAATTTGGGATCCGTATAGCTTTGGACAGCAACTATTCCTATAATTTCCCCCTTTACTATCAATGGAGAACCTAACCATAATTCAGAAGTTGTACCTTCAACGGAAACAGCGCCAGTCTTTTTTAAGGCGGATATACCGTTCTTATCAATAAATAATGATTTCCTGTTTGACAACACATATTCGGTCAAACCTTTTAGCGGCTTATGAGGTTCGGGAGGCTCATCCTTTTCATCAATATAATATGGAAATGAAATGATGTCTTCATCACTATCATAAAAAGCGATGTAAAAATTGGTAACATCGAGGATCTCTTTTAAACTTTGGTGAATTGATTGGAATAAGGAGTTTAAATTTTCATCATCGTTAGCAGCAGCAGCGATTTTATAAAGAACGGATTGTAGCTTATTACTCAATTTCAATTCTGTTTTTGCAGTTTCCCGATCTGTAACGTCGTGATACATTCCTTGCACGGCTGGTTTTCCATTCCATGTTATATCAGTTACACTTGCTTCGATTTTTAATATCTTACCTCTTTTTGTTTTGGCGAAAAACGAATAGAAAGGATCTACGGATTTCCCGATTGCCCTTAGTTTAATCCGTTGTGCCACAAGCTCCTGGCTTTCTTGTGCGATGACCTGTTTAACATAGTCAAAGCCAGGATCTGCCACCTCTTTCTTTGCATATCCAAACAACCTTTCCCAGCTCTTATTAATCATTATAAATTTATTGTCTTGCATGACATAGATCGGATCAGCAGAATTATCGACCAGGGCACGGTAGTGAGCTTCACTGGATTGAAGCCGTTCTTCGATGGCTTTACGTTTCGATATATCGAAAAAGATTGTAGCGAATGAAGTATTGCCCAGCGGAACTACTGTAATGTGAAAATGCATATTCATTGGTGCATAAAAGGTTTCAAAGGATCGTGACTTGCTCTGGGAAAGTACATTATAATAAATATCTAAATACGGGGGATCATTTGATCCGTATAATTCAGAAGCGAGCTTACCAATTGTATCTTCTCGTTTTAAATTTAATATTAGTACATAGGCAGCATTAATATCAATAATTCGATAATCGACAGGATTCTCTTGATCATCAAATATCATCTCATGAATAGCAACGCCTTCACTGTAATGATCAAATAATTTATCATAACTGGATGGAATATTTTTCATGGCATTGGTATTAGTTACAGGCCTCACACTTCACACGCTGCACTGAAACTTAAAGTTAAATATCGTCATATGTGAATATTAAAACCTGTAGCCGATATTTAGAGAACTCAAGATATTATTATTCTCAGAGTTTGTCAATATCAAGAACTCTAACGGGCCAATCGGACTGAGTACGGCCATTCCAATTCCATATCCGATCATAAGATTCTCAAAACGAAATGTTTCATTAATGTTATCGGAAATACTTCCGGTGCTGAATCGAAAAATCAAATAAATGTCACTCCACATTTCTTGGCGGTAGGTCCAATCGGACACAACTAGATCTTTCCCGGATGCCTCTAAAAACGTTAAACCCGCAAACGGAATTATATCAACAGGCTCCTGCCTTACGCCGCCGATATAATAGTAATATTGTGGAGGGATTTGCGCTCCGTCGATTCCGGCAATTGTCAGGCTCGATTGTATGATATTATATTTATCCAGAGGGATTATCATTGAACCGTAAAAATAGTATCTCCGAATCAAGTCATTATAATTTAATTCTGACAAATTCAGTTGGTCATTAATTAGTTCACCTATTAATTCTATTTTCATTCCACTTTTCGGATATACGGTTCTGTCAAATGTATCGATACGGATAAAACCGAACATTAATCCGTAACGTTTGTTATTTTCTGCCATTTTCCACTTTGTAGATGCAATAATTGGTTTGAAAGAGAACAATTCGGTACTAATCCCGGATCCAATAGAAAATGAGTTTGAAAATATTGACTGCAATGCTATTTGATATTCAAATTTTGTAAAATCATATAGAGAATTAAGTGTTTCCTCCTCTTTGTCATAAATCGGAAATTCATAATTTTTGTAGATAAAATCGATGCTGAAACCGATCCCCTTACGCCATCCAATTGGAACGAAATATGATATTTCACTGGCAGGATTTTCGCTTAATTTTATGTCAATTGCTAACCTGGAACCCTGACCGATGATATTTAAATAGGTTGTGTTTAATAGGACGGCGGACTTCAAATCAGTATCATAATGAATAGAAAATTTAAATAAATCAGTTTCACGTTCCTCGACCCGAACGATGAGTTTTACGCCGTTTGCTGCAGGAATGAATTCATAACGTACGGTTTCGTAGAGCTGACTTCCGTATACCCTGTCGATGGCTTCTTCAAGTTTCTTAGGCGATATCCCGGTACCAGGTGTGATCTTTAAATTCGCTAACACAAGATTTACACTTACATTTTTTAGTCCTTCAATAATGATTTCGTTTATAAATATTGATT
>JAZGBQ010000215.1:0-5038 GCA_036476435.1 Fidelibacterota bacterium | reverse complement strand
CGTCCATCTCCATTCATTAAAAATAAGTCATAGTCCAGTCTATCCGAGAATAAGGTTCCGTGAACATCCACCCCCAAATCGCGCTCAAACCCAAGGATAGCATTGATCATGGATCGATCCACAAATTGTAATGCCCAGGATGGTTCCAAATTTTCATGATCATAATAGACAAAAAACTGTCCTGTTTTAATCTGAAAATACTTTTTCCATTGCCAGTCTACCCACATATCCCGCAGGTTGGCTGTGGCTCCTCCTTGCGTCCCGGGCAATTCAAACATCACTCTGAATTTTAGGTTGGGATCAAAAAAATTGCCGAAAAAGCGCATTTGTCCACGACGTAAAATAAAAGTGTTGGTGTCGCTGACCTTATCGGACACCAGATTGTGGAACTGAGAGTGTATCAAAAAGTGTATTTTTAACGAATAGCTGCCATCCACTGATTTTATGTATAATCCATTTTTGTAACCGACTTCAATCTGTTCGGTCCAGGGGGTCTTAGCCTCTCCAGCATTTGCCATAAGGATATTTTCCGACGATAAAATGAGAGTGCTGAGCATGCAAAACCACAGTGATTTTCTATTCATTTGATACACTTCAAATCACACCCAAATGTCTTGAAACTTTCGAAAGGTGTTTAACCTTCCTTCAATGGATCATCTGCTATCAGTATTCTCACATAACTGATGAATATTCAGTAACAGGTCGGTATACATTTTCTTTTTTAGTATATAAGCACTCGCCCCGGCATTCATACTGGCCTCCCGATATTCTTTGAAATCAAATACAGTAAGGACGATAACTTTAATATCAGGGAACTTATCCGTTACTTCCTTTGTGGCTTGAACTCCATCCATCACCGGCATACGAATATCCATGATCACAAGATCAGGTTGTAATTCCTTGCAAAGTTTGATCACATTGCGGCCATTATAAGCCTCACCTACCACCTCAATTGATTCATCACTGAATAAAAAGCTGTTGATCCTTTGTAAAAATTTTCTGTCATCATCGACTACGATTGTTTTTATCATGGGATTATTCCATAAATATTTGTGTGTGTATTTGTACTTGTCTTAATTTGCTCTCGTGCAGAGAAACGCACAATCACATGATTTGTGACTCAACCCTAAAGCATTTCTGATTATACTGGTTGAAATAAACGAGGATTAACTACTGCAAATACTGATAAAGTAAGAAATAATACTAGTATAGCTTAGGTAGAGCTGGTGGATTCTAAATATTATCGGGATCAATGATCCCTTTTTTCACCGCGAATAAGGTCAATTCAACAATATTCTTCAGATTCAGTTTATCAAAAATATGCTCCCGGTGTGTAGCAACAGTGTTAACACTGATAAAAAGCTTTTTTGCAATATCTTTTGTTGAGTGTCCCTCAGCCAGTAATTGTAAAACCTCGTGTTCCCTTTCAGTCAGCAGGCTCTGTTTATCCTCCCCGGAGAATTTATCGGATTTAGTAAAATAATCATCGATTATGATCTTCGATATGGCAGGACTTAAATAGCCCTTATTTTGATGGACTGAATAAATAGCGTCAATTAATTCCGCTGGAGCGGAATTTTTAATAAGATAGCCGTCCGCACCGGCCCTGATGGATTGGAGAACATATTCATCATTCTTGTGACGGCTGAGTACTAGAATACGAGTATCCGGACTTTTACGCTTTATTTGACTGGTGGCCTGAATTCCATTCAGATTCGGCATGGAAATATCGATAATAATCATATCAGGGGACAGTTCCTCTACTTTCTTCACAGCTTCTAATCCATCCGCTACTCCCGCGATTATTTCAATGTCACCTGCTTCTTCCAGGATCATTTTAAGTCCCTCGCGAACAAGGACGTGATCTTCGGCTAAAATTAGACTTATCATTTGCTGTCCTCCTCTTTCCAGGGGATGATTACTTTCACTGTGGTCCCTTTTTTCGGTTCTGATTCAATATTGACTTGACCGCCGAATCGCTGGATCCTTTCCTTTATCCCGATTAATCCCAATCCATGTTCGGGCGTTATTTTTGTGCTATATTTTTGTAAATCAAATCCTTTTCCGTCATCGCTGATTGTATAAATAATGTCTTTATTTACTCGCTCCAAATTGATCGCAACATTCATCGCCTTGGCGTGTCTCAGCACATTTGTTATGGTTTCCTGCATCACCCTGAAAAAAGTGATCTCTAAATCAGGTCTGAGTCTTTTTTTCATTTTGGTGGTTTCAAAAACACAGTTGGTTTTCAGATGCGAAAAGGATTTATCAATGTACCAGCGGAAAGTAGGTACCAGGCCCAGTTCATCAAGCATCAACGGTCGCAACTCCAGGGATAATTCGTGGACCTTTGCTTCGGTCTCGTTGACTATTTCTGAAGTTTGTTTCAATATTTTATCTATACTTTCTTTGTCTCCTTTTTTATACTTTTCTGTTAAATCCTGAAGATTCAAGTTTATCGCGGTCAGATACTGACCCATCTCGTCGTGCAGTTCCCGGGACATCCGCCCGGCTTCCTCTTCACGTATTGATTCTATCCGAGACGATAGCTGTCTTAATTGTGCAAAAGTGTTGCTCAACTCTCCATCTCTAAGTACGCGCTCCGTGATATCTCTTATGACCCCACACAGAACCTTTTGATCCCCCAGTTTGAACATACTGCCTGATATCTCAACCGGAAATATTGTTCCATCCTTTTTCTTATGATAACGAATGGGAATAAAGATAGGCTTACCTACAGATGTTTCTCGAACGGATTGAAGTGAGTCTTCAGGTTCATGCGTAATATCCAAATGTGACAGCTTCTTAAATTCATCGTCCGTATATCCATACAGATTCGATGCTGCGGAGTTTACATCCACTATATTCCTTGTTTCCGGGTCAAAGATAATTATAGCATCTGCCACTGTTGCGAAAAGACTACGATATTTTGTCTCGCTCTCCCGCAATGCTTTTCCTACCTGCTTGCGCTCAGTGATGTTTTCAAAACTCACACACAGCTTTTCTTCGGGCAATATAAAAGCACGTATTCTAAAAGCACCCTCGAGTTTTTCGTCCTTATAGTATAAATCCTCTGTCTTATATGTTTTTCCTGTTTTCATAACTTTCAGATAAGCATCTGTGACTCCTGCCTTACGTGCTTCTGGCCATATTTCATTATTTTCTTTTCCTATCCAATCGTCTATTTTGATGCCAGTCATACGTTCAGCTTCTGGATTTCCACTTAGGAGAATCAATCTGTCAGGTTTTTCATATTGATATATGAATATTCCATGAGGAGTTGAATGCACGATGTCAGCAGCTGTTTTCATGCTAGTCTTCAGTGCTTCTTCAGCCTTCTTGTACTCGGTGATGTCTCTCTGCACTGAAATCGAGCTGAGTATCTCTCCCGCATCGTTTGTAATAGCCTTTGCGCTGAGTAAAACCGTCCGTTCCATACCATCTTTTGTTAGGATGATAAGTTCTTCGTCTTTCAGTTTTTTTGTCTCTTTCCATTTTGTAAATAGTTGTTTTGCCTTTAAGCGAGAGGAAGGTGCGTAAATCGTGTTGAGCACCTGCTTCCCGATGATTTCCTCTTTGGTATATCCGAGAATTTTCAGAGCACTTTTGTTGACATCTAAGATCTCTCCTTGAAGTGACACCATATAGCAGTACCCGGGTTCATTTTCGAAGAACAATCTGAATTTCCTCTCACTTTCCAGCAGCGCCTTTTCTGCCTGCTTGCGCTCGGTGATGTCATAAATTACGCCAGTCATTCCTGTCGCATCGCTGGCTTGGTTTAAAACAACTTCCCCTTGCGAATGTACGATGATTTCCTTTTGATCCTTCCTTTTCAGCCGATATTCCATATCATACGGGTCACCGGTGCTCATTGACTCTTCTATTCCTTTCATTACTCGCTTTACATCATCAGGATGCATCTCTCCTAAAAGCCACTTAAATGTTGGTATAATTTCATTTGGTGTGTACCCTAACATCCGAAAAGTTTGGTCAGAAAAGACTGATTTATCTGCTTCCTTTTGCCAGGTCCAACTCCCAACATTCGCAATTTGTTGTGCCCTCGCCAATTCATTTTCCTTCTTACGTAGTGTTTCCTCAGCTTTCAGGCGATCAGTTATATCTCTAAAAACAGTGACAAAACCACTGACTTTCTTATTTTCTTTAATAATCTGTGTGCTTGTTTCTACTATGATATACTGCCCGTCTTTTCGTTTTAGGGAAACATTCAATAAAACTGCTTTTTCTTTCCCTTTCGGTGAAAACACCTTCCCCAACTGAACTGATTTACGAAACTGATTTAATAAAGAAGGAATCTCCCTTGGTTGAATGATACCAAGCTTAGTAAAATTTTTTCCGATGATTTCTTCTTTTTTATATCCTAATACGTCTTCTATCCGGTTATTAACGTCGATAATATGCCCGGTTGTATTAACATAGATAAAAACATCGTTTGCCCCTTCAAAGATGGTTCTATACTTTTCCTCACTTTCTTGTAACTTCTTCACCGCCTTGTCACGCTCAGTGATATCCTGTATCATGGAGTGGACTGAGACAAGGTCACCATCTGAGTTCATCATTGCAGAGTTATACCATTTACACGTAATGACCGATCCATCCTTTCGGTAGTTTCGATTTGTATTAACGTTGCTGGGTTTTTGTCCGGAAGACATGTCTGCACTCACTTGCTCAACTTTTTCCAAATCCTCTTCATGCACCCAACGCATCTGCCTAATCTTTTTACCAAGTATTTCCTTCGCAGTCCAGCCGAACATTTTTTCGGCATTATCGGACCAGCCTATGATCTGGTAGTTCTGGTTAAACTCTATAGATGCCAGAGGAGTATTTTCTCTATGATAACTTAGCCGCTGTGTGGCATCATTGAGAGTATCCTCAGCTTTCTTTCTCTCGGTAATATCACTCCAGGCCGCAACGAAGCCATTCCCCAACTTTGTTATCTGAATATTAAATGCTTTAATAATTCTTTTACCACCGTAAACATCCTCATATAACAATGATTCGGTAACGAAAGGTTTTCCGG
>JAZGBQ010000214.1:0-2947 GCA_036476435.1 Fidelibacterota bacterium | reverse complement strand
ATAGCTAAACCACATGATTTAAACACAGTAATTTCATCATCATTCTCACGACCAGGTTTGTTTCCAATAACTATGTCACCAAGACTCGCGTAAATTTTATCTTCCGTTACTGCACCTTCCTGGATCGGGATTAGAATATCTCCGGCCTCTGCTAAATTTGCTTCCTTAAGGTCAGCAACAAATTTTGAACGAACTACGGTAGTGGTATCGAGTTCTCGAGCATTAACCGAGTGTGATCCAATATTATTGATATGAGTACCAGTCTGCAGCCAACTACCATCAAATAATGGCTCCTGACTATTAGTTGCCGTCACAATAATATCTGACTGTCTAATTGCACCTTCAACATCCTCAGTTGTTATAACAGAAATGTTCAATGTTTTGCTCATATCATCAGCAAATATTTGACTTGCTTCAGGTGAAATATCTATCACTAATACTTTATCAATTGGTCTAACAAGATTTATTGCCTCAATTTGTTTACGAGCCTGTGCGCCAGCACCAAATACAGTACAAGTAGTGGAGTTTTCTCGCGCTAAATACTTTGTAGCGACGCCACTAGCTGCGCCTGTCCTAACTGCAGTTAGGTATCCAGCATCCATGATAGCAATGACTTCTCCTGTGCACTGGTTACAAAGCTGCAACGTTCCCAAGATTGTCGGTAGCTGGTGTTTTGATGGATTATTCGGATAAACAGTTACCAATTTCAGTCCCAAAGCATCTAACTCACCGCCAATATAGGCAGGCATTGCTAAAAATGTACCATTGTGATCTTGAATTGGAATAACTGTACGCTGAGGCATATTAACTTTGCCATTAGCGAGTTCGGTAAAAGCAATTTCTGTCACAGCAATACTATCTTTCATAGTCAGCACGGATTCTACTTCTTTTCTTGAAATGATTAGTGTCATGGTAGTTTTTTTATTTTGATTATGAATTGTTGATTTGAGCAATTGCGTCTATCGCTATTAAGGCGCCTTTGGGGAGCTCTGAAACTTCAATCATCTGACGAGCAGGCGGATTATCTGAAAAATAATGCGAATAAATTTTATTAATATCGTTGGACTGGTTCATATCAGTCAGATAAACAGTTGTTTTAACTACATCATTTAAGTTTGATCCTGCTGCAATAATTATATTATTCATGTTCTCCAGGCATTGTTTTAACTGCTCATTAGCTGTATTTCCAATTAAATTTCCTGTTAAGGGATCTAATGAAATCTGCATTGATGTGTAAAGTATATTATCGGCGACTACGCCCTGACTATAAGGTCCAATAGCTGCAGGTGCTTTATCTGTATTTATTATTTTGCGGCTCATACAAGATTTCCCTTATAAGTTCATTGATTAACTATCTGAAATACTAGCAACTATTATTGTGAATGTCCGCTTTGAACCGCTTATTTCCTGTCATCACTTCTTCCTGAACGTCCGCTTTCAGTATCAAGCAATACATTCATATAATTTTAATCAATGCTATTGTAAATGAACGAGGAATTATCTTTACAAGGCAATTTCTGAAATAACCGCACTATGATCCGATATATTATCGGGAAGTACTTTATAAGAAATGAATTCCATATCTTTTGATATCAATATCCAGTCTAATCGTTTATTTGATCTTGAAAATGTCTCTAGCCCATCTCGATTAAATTTATAGGCTTTCAGATTCAATAATTCTATTAATGATCTGAATGCAATACTTTCAGGGTCAGCGTTATAATCACCCATCAAAATTATCTGATGATCTCGCTCCTTCATAACTGTTATTAATTCATTTATTTGTTTTTGTCTTACACTATCGAGTAAGAAGTCTAGGTGTACAGAAATTACATCAACATAGATATCATTTTCACCCGGCCATTTTACGGTTGATAATACAAAACCTTTAGGAAGGGAGATTGCTGAACGTGAGTTGAATGTGTGCGATTTAGAATAATTCAGTTTTTTGCTCGCTAATAAAGCAGTTCCATAATTAAGACCAATATTATTGACATGGTAGCCTTGGAAATAATCTTTAAGTCTGGTTTGTCTGGAAATATAGTCAACATGATTAAATTTTCCACTCCAGAAGGATGGACCATCTGCTTCCTGTAAAGCAACCAGGTGTGGATTTTCACGATTAGATATCCTGATAATATCATCCAGATTTTCTTCAATCTCATTCTTCTCTAAAAAAGCCTGATGGAAATTATTCTTTCTTCCATGTGCCATATTTATCGTCATAACAATCATGGTATTGATACTACTATCAGATCTGTAATTATGATTAACTGAATCTGACTGGCTTATTATGATGCCATCGGCAGCAAAACTGCTTGTTAAAAAAGCCAGTGAAAATAAAAGCAGTAACTTGGGGATTTTCATAAAAATATTCCGTCAAGATCTATAGTGTTATACGTAGGATTTATAATAATAAGATTAGAATATCCGGAATTTTATCATTACCGGTTGAGATCGCAACTGAAAGCGGACTTTCAACTACAGATAAAAATCGTAAACTTGCGTAGATGTTTAATTTATATACGACTACTCTTAATTATATAAAATAAATGGAATTTAAATAAAATGTTTCTAATTAATAAATACGATCTACTTTTCACAATATCTATTCTGATCGCCCTGCTGCCTTTCAGGGTCTCGGGCGAGGTGGTCGACTTCGAGCAGGATTGGAAGTCCGGGTGGTCAGTCACCGGATTTAACGGTTGGTTTACCGACGACGCGACAATCACGCAAACGCTGAAGTTCGAGGCGGACTTGGATTCGAGCTACCGTTTCGTCGGTGTCGCGTTGAACAAGCGGTTTCTGACCCTGTGGTCTCGGCTCGAGGTAGAGGGGGAGTTCCAGATACTCAAGCACTACGGAAGCCAGCACCACGGCGAGTTCGTGGGGCTGGCCGCTATCCGGTGGCGGACATTCCCGTGGGACCGCTGGCTGCAGACGGGCA
>JAZGBQ010000213.1:0-2375 GCA_036476435.1 Fidelibacterota bacterium | reverse complement strand
TTCTTTCGGATCTAAGGTCGCCTTCAAGGCCAATGCAATTTTCTGGGCTACATCACTTTGAATAGCAAAAATATCGGCATAGTCTCGGTCATAAGTCTCGGCCCAGAGATGTTCTTCCGTATTCGTCTTAATTAATTGTGCTACGATCCTTATTTTATCACCTGCCCGTCTTACACTGCCTTCCAGTATTGAAGCGACTCCCAGTTCCTTCCCAATATCACTGATACGCAAATTAGTATTCTTGTACTGCATAACTGATGTCCTGGCAATGACTTTCAAATCCCCGATCTTTGACAACTGCGTTAAAATGTCATCATGCATACCATCACTGAAGATCTCATTTTCCTCAGTGCGGCTGATCGATGTAAATGGCAATACGGCTATCGATTTGTCCCCAAGTCTGGATGCAGGTCCGTCAGTTTTTCCGCCGAAAATCAATAACCCAACGATAACCACGATAAGTACAAATGCACTTACCATAATTAGAGCTGGCTGCTTCCAGACCGGTTTTAGGCCTGCTGGAGTTGGAGGCGGAGGTGGTGCAACTTGTTTTTCAGTCTTTTCTTTTACAGGCTCATTCTTCACATGGTTCAGATCTACAATAAGTTCATCCAGATGCTGGAAGCGTTCGTTCGGTTCTTTCGCCAACGCTTTGTTCACTATCCGCTCAAGCTCCATCGGTATCCCTGTCCTTAGACCCGTGAGCGGTTTTTGTTCTTCATTCATGATAGAATAAACTACCGCCTGCTCATAATCGCCCTGAAAGGGGGTTGATCCCGTAAGCATTTCATAGAGGACTACTCCTAA
Organism: Fidelibacterota bacterium; assembly: GCA_036476435.1. Taxonomy (GTDB): domain Bacteria; phylum Fidelibacterota; class Marinisomatia; order Marinisomatales; family JAHJCW01; genus JAZGBQ01. The sequence continues at coordinate 1,568 of JAZGBQ010000213.1, read as the reverse complement.
TGACCAGATGTCCGTACGATGGTCAACCTCTTTACCCAAGGTCTGTTCCGGGGACATATAGGATGCTGTTCCCAATGATGTGCCATCTTTTGTTACTCTTGTTTGACCGGCCAGTTTTGCTATGCCAAAATCAACAATCTTTGTAACACCATCAGTGGTTATAATGATGTTAGCTGATTTAATATCACGATGAACAATCTTCTTTTTATGGGCTTTATCTAATCCTTGTGCTATCTGAATAGTAATGTCAAGCGCTTCATCAATCTCCAGGGGACCCTGTTTTGTCTTTTCTTCTACCGTATGACCTTCATAATAGCCCATGCAGATAAATAATTGTTCTTCCTCGGTTTCGTCAATCTCATGGATAGCACAAATGTTGGGGTGATCTAATGCAGAAGCTGCTCTTGCCTCGTGAATAAAGCGTTTCTTCATGTCCTGGTCACGGGTCAGCTCTAAAGGCAGGAATTTGAGGGCTACAATTCTCTTAAGCTTAGTATCTTCCGCCTTATATACGTCACCCATTCCGCCTTCACCAAGCTTTTCAAGTATCTTATAATGGGATATATTCTTGCCTATCATCGACTAAAACCCAAAGTCATGTATTGAGCAATAAAAGAAATAAATGACATTTTATCTCCTTAGTAACCAGGTAAATGTAGTAGGTGGAATGATGATTATCAATAATTCGTAGAAATCCTTTTTTACTCCGCGATTTAACAATGTGCGATATTATATATCAAAGCACCTTGTATACCCATTAATGGCCGGGTACCCTACTAACATAATTAATAAATTAGCTGGCGCTCACATGAATCATATTCATAATGTTTATTGACGGAAGAGATACTTCCGTATCCCATATGTATCCAGAATCTATCTTCCTTACACTAACTTGAACATTTGTACAACTTTTCCGAACAAGGTAACTCCCAGAACAGATCTGATTATTTCCTGCCGAGAGATGGATGATAACGGTTCAGGATATTTTACTGAAAATAAGGCATTCCCATAGAAAAGAGGTGCTGATAATATAATTGTTGCTTTATTTATGCTGTAATAATTTGCCTCTTTACTTGAAACTATTATACTAAAGTGAGGGAACAATGAGCGAAAAAGTAGTATTCATGCTTGATCTGGACGGCACTGTCTGGGAAGACATACCGAATGAAGAAGCCAAAAAGAGAACAAAAAATTCTAAAGTATATCAAGGGGCCGTTGAATGGATCAATAAGCGCCATGACGAAGGTCATTTCATTTGTTTCTTTACCGCCCGTTGGGAATCTCTTCGTCAGGTAACGGAAGATAAATTAGATTCGATCGGAGTAAATTACCATCAGTTGATTATGGGCAAGCCACGCATCAGGAATACCAATTACTCTGGTTACCACTATATTGATAATTGCGCAATAATCAGAGCAAATAAATTTGCGGGCGCATGGACTAATTTGATTCGTAAACAGATCGTGGCACACGTATTTGACGAATAGTATTTTCTCATAATTAAACGATTGATCAAGATGGCTACGGTCTCTCAGATCGGAGTTCGATTCCTGTAAGTTCGGGTTTGT
>JAZGBQ010000212.1:0-5075 GCA_036476435.1 Fidelibacterota bacterium | reverse complement strand
GCGGCCGAATCCACCATTGCTCCCAGGGCAAAATCATTTTTGGAAAATAGTATTTCGATCTGATCACTGATAGCTGGTCCGAGAGTTGCTGCAAATAAATACATGTTATTTGATTTGTTCATAATATCTTCGAGGGGAGCTGGTGAGTCGTTATTCCCGTTTTTGAAGTAGATCCGTTTGAATTCGGGTAAAGAACAATGGTTGAAAATAGTCTGGGGTTCCATTGTTTCTGAAAGAATTCTTATGGCGTTGATGGTGATCTCAATGATTTTATCGGGAGTTTCATTCGGATTCAGTATTCCTTGATCTTTAAGGACTGCTTCCTTCGAAGGAATAATTTGATCATGTATTATACTGATAGTATCATCCTTCCACACGTGGCGGTAAGCTTTTCTGTCCATGAGATTGAGCTTCCTTTTCCATCCGCTTGATCAACTCCGATCTTTTTTCGTCAGACAGCGAATTCGATTGATATTTGCTCGTCAAATCAATAACCTGCTGGGCAGCACGTTCCTTAAATGATTTTGCTCCTTCTTCTTGCCAGCGCGAGCGATTTGCTCTATTTACGGTTGGACCTGTGAAGTAATGTTCTGACTCAAGATACTTCATAGTATGATCGGAGATCAATAAGTGCTTTTCCTTTAAAAGTTCAGTAAATAATGTGAGGGATGGAAAATCGTCCCGGGGTTCAATTCCTTTTATTAATCTTTTGGTCATACCACATATCTCGTTATCCGCTACTAATTTTTCCAAACTGAAACAGCTTTCGAAATCAAGCATACCGGGGCCAGAAATATTATTTATGCCGGATAACGAAGCCAGAACAGCGCCAATTCCCGATTCAATTCCAGCTTGTGTATCAAGTGCTTTGGAATCACTAAGTGAGATATAGGCCTGGGTGGGTAAACCAAGATATTTGCCAATTTCATTATAGGCACAATCGATCATCATGGTCTCAATTGCACCCATTGGTGTAGTTTCATAACGTACATCAAAAATCGCCGGTGATCCTCCGTATAATATTGGTGTTCCCGGGTTTGATAATTGGCTTATTACTAGTCCACTAAGTGTCTCCGCTGTGTGCTGAATCAGTGTCCCCGATAAGGTTACCGGAGATAAAAATCCAGCTAATGGCATTGCAATGAACTCAACAGGAATTCCATATTTTGCACAATCGAGAACGTTTTGTGCTGTAACATCACTCCATTTTAGTGGGGAACTTGGGCAGCATGAAAAAATGGTGAGAGGTTTCTCTTTTAGTTCTCTTTCCGATCCCCTGATGATGATCTGGAAATCCTTCATGACATCAAAAGATTCGATAGTGAAAGTTCCGGTAACTACAGGTTTTGAACCATACAACAAACTTAGAAATAACCGGTAGCTATCGGATATCATTTCATGAATATCACCCGGGATCATTGCTGTACTTTGGGAAGCGATATGTTCCAGTTGCTCAACAATCTTTACATACTGAATATAGTCAGAGGTTGTTGGTTTTCTAAGATCACCCGATTTGTTATCAAGAATATTCAATGCGGCTGAACCTGGTGTGAAATAAACTTCTTTTTCAGAGAATTGATGAGTTTTGTTACCATAGATGTCATAAAGATCAAATTGACCCAGGGCAGAATCAAGTGACTTATCAATCATGGCGTCAGTGTAAAAGATGCGGCCATTTTTAATCTGTGCTCCTTCATCTACTAATAATTTTCTGGCTTGAACATTTTGAACGTCTATTCCGAGCTTGATCAGGATGGTTCGTGCTTCCGAAATAATGCGCTGGATCATAAATTGATCGAGAAATTCAACAGTTGGTCTCATCCACAGCCTCCTTAAAATGGATTATTGGAGTAAAAATTACTTACAAGGATCATAAATTAGAAACAGTGAAATAGTTTACTTTCGATGAATAAATCAAAATGTTGTTTAATATGTGTAATAATCTATGAAAGCCTATATATTGAAAAAATTCGGAGGTCCATCGGTACTTAGTTTATCCGAAGTATCAGAACCTTTAGTTGAAACAGGTGACATTCGAATAAAAACCGAATGTATCGGGTTGAATTACGCTGAGATTCAATCCAGAAAGGGATTGTACGGTTGGGCTCCTAAATTACCGTATATCCTGGGGATGGAAGCATTTGGTACAATTGATCAAATTGGAGCAAATGTTTCCCCGGAGAAAATCGGGAAAAAAGTGATGATAGGAACGCAATTTGGTTCTTACGGAGAATATATTGTTGTCCCTGAACATCTTGCAGTACCTGCAATTCAACACTATTCTGATGATGAGAATGCAGCTTTTCTGGTGAACTATATGACTGCCTGGATAGCTTTAATTGAAATAGCTCGAGTAAAGGCAGGGGATAAAGTATTGATTCAGGCAGCTGCCGGAGGAGTGGGAACGGCCGCAGTTCAAATTGCAAAAAATCTTGATTGCAGCGTTTTCGGTACCTGCAGTACGAATACCAAAAAAAAATTATTGAACGATCTTGGTGTGGATTTAGCGATCGACTATAGGGAGGATGACTTTGGTCGTCTTATCAAAAATTTTACTTCTGGATCCGGAGTGGATGTAGTTCTTGAGGTGGTTGGCGGCGATGTATACCAAAAAAGTTTATCGCTTTTAAATCCGTTTGGTCGACTGGTCATTGTTGGTTTTGCCAGTCTTGATCTTAAGAAATGGAATCCTGCCAGCTGGATTAAAACGTGGAGAGATATTCCCAGGGTAAATGTTAAAAATTTGGCTCTTAAATCTAGAGGAGTAATGGCAACTCATCTAGGATATCTTTTAAATAATAAAATAATTATGCAACGAGTAATAACAGAGTTGAAACAATTCATCAAAGCAAATAATATCAAGCCGATAATCGGACATCAATTTGATTTTCATGAACTGACCATTGCTCATGAATTGATGGAATCCAGGAGTAGTGTTGGAAAAATCGTGATCCACGTTAATTAGGTGTTGAACTCAAACGTTTCGCATATCATATCTAAAAACCGGATTTATCTTATTTCTTTGGATAAATAAAATAATTGGGTATTTTAAATAAATAGCGATAATTTTTTTGTACTGGATACTCTTGCAATTGTTATTGCAACGTGAGGAAATAATTTTGAAACTAAATTGATTGCCATGAAAAGGCCTTCAAATAGGATGAATTACATCTCGATCGCAGGGTTATTGTATATATTTTCCCTTTACCCGCTCTATGCAACCGAAAAAAAGCTAAAAGCTGAGGATGGCAGCCAGTTTGATAGATTTGGGTATGCCGCTGCAATCAGTGGTGATTTTGCGCTAATCGGTGCACCTTTTGAGGATAACGGAGCATTTGATCGTGGATCAGCCTATATATTTTACAAAGATGAAGGTGGTTCAAATAGCTGGGGCCAGCTGGTAAAACTAACCGCTTCTGATGCAGATGCCAGTGATCAATTCGGTATGGCTGTAGATATAGACGGTGACATTGCGATAATAGGGGCAAGGTTTGAAGACAGTAAAGGACAGAATGCAGGGGCGGTATATATCTTTTATCGGTCTCAAGATGGAAATAATATCTGGACTGAAGTAAAAAAAATAGTGGCCAGTGATGGAGAACAAGATGATGAATTTGGTCATTCCGTAAGTGTTAACGGTGATTATATAATTATTGGTGCTCCCGGTGAAGACGACGGCGTATTCAATGCTGGTGCTGCATACATTTACTACCGGCATTCCGGTGGTAATGAGCAATGGGGTGAGGTGAAAAAAATTATTGCCAGCGACGCAGCTACACAGGACAATTTTGGAACCGCAGTTGGAATTACTGACGGCTCTGCAATTGTTGGAGCTTTTGGTGAAGATTCCTTGGGAGATGATACTGGAGCAGCATATCTCTTTGATCAAAATGAAGGCAGTACTAACAATTGGGGACAGGTTGCCAAGATTCTGGCAGACGACGATGTCAGCGATTATAGTGAATTTGGTTATTCCGTAGCGATTGATGGTGAATATGCGGCAGTTGGTTCACATGCAGACGACGTGACCGGCAGTAATGTGGGCAGTGTGTACATGTTTAGAAAAGACCGTGGCGGTGATAATAATTGGGGCAAAACCATGAAATTACTCGCTAGCAGCGGTTCGAACGACGATGAATTTGGAATATCTGTTTCTCTGGATGGTGATTTTCTTATTGTTGGAGCATATGGGGATGATTCAATGGCGGATGATGGTGGAGCAATATATGTTTATTACCATACGCCTGAAGTCAAAGACTTTTGGTGGCAGATGAAAAAGATCATACCAGGCGATAGCAATAAATCCGATCTTTTTGGTTTTTCATCAGGTGTAAGCAATAATAAAATCTTAGTAGGCGCATTTTTAGATGATGGGAGCGCACAGGATGCCGGGGCAGCATACCTTGTTTCTGATGAGCTAGTTGTTCCTGCGACAAATATTAATCTTTCATCACTTAGCGAAGATTCTAAGGTTATTCTTACCTGGTCCCCTTCTCCGTCTAGTAACACAACCTATTATCACATTCTGAGAGGGACTTCCATCACAAAATTTGATTATTTATTGACAATCTCAAAATCAACTCAACAGTATACAGACCTTACCGTTATTAATAACACTACATACTTCTATAAAATTGTATCGATCGACGGCCAGGGAAATGTCAATGAATATTCAAATGTCGTAAGCGCAACACCGGAGGAATCGACATTGGGTACCGGATCTGAAAATGGATTGCCGGATAAATTTACTGTTTTTCAAAACTATCCTAATCCCTTTAATCCATCCACTATAATTCAATACACACTTCCGGATGAGCAGTATGTCCGGGTTGTTATTTTTGATATGCTAGGCAAAGAAATTAAGACTTTGGTATCAGATATTGAATCCGCCGGTATCAAATCAGTGGTTTGGGATGGGACCAACGCCAACGGACAAACGCTCTCTGGAGGAATCTATTTCTATCGGGTTACCGCGGGACAACAAACTGAGACAAAAAGAATGCTCCTATTGAAATAAAATTATTTCGTTTTTCGTATTCTGACAGCATTCACCTTTTTAATTCTTTTTTATAAAC
>JAZGBQ010000211.1:0-4144 GCA_036476435.1 Fidelibacterota bacterium | reverse complement strand
GCATTAAAATACTAGAAATGTGAAGCAAATGGGTGATTATGAATTCAAGAGACCTGCCAAAAAGCGCGTCGGGCAGGCAGCATAATAAAATAAATAAGTTATGTGCTTGTCCGGCCCGTCTGCCTACTGACAAGTCTTTCTGGCAGGTACTGGCACGGGCATATGTGCCTTCCCGCCTATACGTACCGTATGGTACGGGCAGTGTGGTGGGTCCACATAATTATTGGGGCAGGTCTGGTTATTGAAGATTATCCTGTCAACTATGCCTTCAGCAGAAATACGTGAGCACTCAACCCAGCACCGAAGGCTACTATTACACACCAATCTCCGGAAGCAATACCCTTATTTAAAATCTCTCGTAACACAAACAAGACTGTCGGAGATGACATATTTCCATATCTGGCCAGAACATCACGGGTTGCCTGCAATTTTGTTTCAGAAATTCTCAGTTCGTCTCTGACTGCATTAATCACCTTTTCCCCTCCCGGATGGAATGCCCAGTGTTTAATGTCTTCCAGTTTAAGCCCTTTGGGTGTTAACAGATCCATCACGACCTTTGCAACCGTCTTACTGGCGAACTCTGGTAATTGTAAGGAAAGCTGGTTATGCAATTGCCCATTTCTGTATATGTATCGTATATCTTCACGATGTTGAGGGTCGCATCGGCTCGCAGAGGCAACCAATTTCAATTTACCAGGACGACTCCATAGTACGGATGCCGCTGCACCATCAGCAAAGATTGCATTTGAAACAACCAAGCTTAAATCGTCTGCCATCTGAAATGTTGCACTACAGATCTCTACTGAAACACTCACGATCACTTCATCGCTATTCTCTTGTAGCATATCCCTGCAAACCTGTAAATTCGGAATCGCACCACCACAACCGCTTCCTACCAGGTCATGTGTTCGTATCTGATTGGATAAGCCAAGTTTTTCTATAAGATACGTTGAAATACCAGGACAAATGTAACCCGTGCAGGTATTCACTACCAATCCCGAAACGTCATCTGTTGTCATACCCACCTGAACTAAAGCATTATCAATCGCCTGAGAAGAAAGTTCCACGGCCCAGTGCGTAAAACGGGCAATGCGACTATCGGGATCTTCATTCACGAGACACTCCATGTTTTCCACCGCAATATGTCTTTTTAAAACACTCGGATGAGCAAAGATCTTACGCATTTTTGCCAGATTCTCTTCCCCTAATTTTTCCGAGTAATGATTTATGAGAAACGCTTCTGCTTCTGACTGTTTTGTCACATAAGGGGGAGTGGCAACAGCGAGAGAGGCAATAGATACATTTTCATTCTTCATATGCAGAAATACACTTTCTTCAATAGATTTTTGTTCTGGTTTACTATATCATCTGTCCCGGTAAGATTATACATCCATCCCTAACAATCTGAGCCCCCTCCGAATGTAACGTGTATGTTTCCAGAGAGGAGGCTTTACTCCCAACCAGTATCCCATAAAATTCATTGCAGGCAGAAATGGAAGACCAATGGCATTTGGATTCATAAAGTTCATGTGTGTTGCCATGCTATTGTGAATCTTTTTCAGTAGCCATTCCAACTGAACGGCTGGAGATAAGTAAAATACCGGTTCAAGCATTTCATGGGGAGATAGAGTCAATATTCCCTCTGTTCTCGCGATGTTTTCAAGTTCAGTACCAGGATATATGCGTATTCCTATCATAAAAAGTGCAACATCTCTTTGACTGATACTCTTTTCCGCAAAGCGGAGGGTTTCTTGTACCGTCTCTTCGGTTTCACCCGGCCCACCGAACATGAATATCCAAAGACACGGTATCTTGTGTTGCTGAATGACCTCGGAGGTCTTATAGACATCTCTTGCGGTGAAACCTTTTTTCAAACGTTCAAGAACAGGGTCGGCTGCACTCTCAACCGTAATACCAATACCAACAAAACCTGCCTGTTCCATTGTTCCAATAAGTTTATCGTCTACAAAAAGCGGATTTAACTCAACGGTTTGAAGACGAATATTTGTTCGAAACTTTGCAATTGTATCACATAAAGCCATTGCATGGTCATAGGGCGAATTAAATACATTATCAACAAATTCAATATCTCTCATCCCACTTTTCGCAAGATCTATAATCACCTCTGCTATAGTATGAGTATCGCACAAACGATAATCATGGCCTTCGATCTTTCTATAGGTACAATAAATACATTTAAAATGGCACCCCAGTTTCGTTTGAACCGGCACAGTGGAAAATCTGGAGAGATAAGAAGGTACATTTATCCATCGGTGAAAATCTGGTAACAAACTGTTACCAGAAAAACGGTCGCTATAACCAGTATTTATTCTAAAAACAGTATCGTCAATCCAGGCTACACCAGGGATATCTTTCGGCACCTCATCCTTTGATAGCATCGCTAATAATTTTGGAAAAACAATTTCTCCATCTCCCAAGATTGCCCAATCTGCCCCGGTAAAACGGAGTAATGCTTCCGGCATTACACCAACAGCAGCGCCACCGAGGACAACTGTTGCATACGTCTTTCTGCGAATGGTATCTATGAGTAACGTCAAATCCTTATAGAACACAGCGGGATGTTGCATGTCATTATTGTCAATATTGCGTAAGGAAAGTCCGACAACATCCGGTTGTGTTCTATCGATTAATGAAGTCAAGGTACATAATGGATCCCGTTCAAACATTAAATCCAACGTTTGAACCTGATGACCTGCTCGTTCACAGGACTCTGCAACCAGGCACGCACCAAGAGGAATAACTGGAATCGGCCCGCGGTAACGATTGGTAATGATTAGAAGGATATTCACGATTTAGTCTGTTTTAGAATAGTATTGCCTAACCCGAACGAGTCGGAACTAAAAAGGCAGGTAGTAGCAAGTAGAAAGTAGAGAGGAATGAAAGACTTATCATATTAGGCGATTCTCTTAATCGCACTTCTTCTTTCTACTCTCTACAATCTACAAGGATTTTATGTTTATCACAAAAAAATATTTTACCAAAAAATGTCAAAAAATACTATTAAGGTGCTAAGGCCGCTCTTATTATATTTGCTTTTCATTATACCTCATAATAACAAGATACAATCAGCTTTTTCTGTTCTCTTATTCTTAGACGCAAAACCTGTATCTCTTTTTTTAAATTAGTGTAATATGCATTTCTGTGGTGTTATATCAACTATTTTATGAGAATAATGACCTGATTGAAAAGGGATTGAGTTAAAATCTTCCAAATGACTATTGGCTTCTTCATTAGTCAAGAAAAAAAGGGAGTGTAGTTGAGAAGTAGGGAGTACTTCGTCAATGGCTTAGAGTGAGCCTCAGCCGCGAACTCCTCAACACCTCGGTTTACTCGGTACTTAGCTCAGTATCGAGCGTAGCGAGATGTATTAAGCTAAATGGTGAGCAAGTCGAACCATAGGGAGAAATTGAGAATGGGAGAGTGAAAGATAAGGAGATTTACGATTTGGGATTTACGATAGACGAATAACTAATAACGATTTCTAACTTTAAGTTTTTTCTTTCCGTACACTTCCGTGTTAATTTTTGTTCATCCTGTATATTCTCGCCAGAGGCGGACGTGGCCGCCTGTCTAAATGTTTTTGTCTTATGCTTTATCTTTCTCTGTGCGCTCTGTGTTCTCTGAGGCTAAAGGCAGAATTAAATTAAAACTGGACGTAGAACTTCCTTGTTCTGGGCCCGTCAAACTCGCAAAAGAAAATCGCCTGCCAGGTCCCTAATAAAAGCTGACCATCTTTGATGATAACTCTTACGGACGAATCTAACAGGGACGCCTTGATGTGGGCGTCGCTATTGCCTTCCATGTGAGAATAGTTGTCCTGCTGAGGGATCAACTCCTCAAGCTTTTTTAATATGTCCCGGGGAACGGCCGGGTCGGCGTTCTCATTAATGGTGACCGCAGTTGTGGTGTGGGGGACGAATACTGTGGCTACGCCTTCCGAAACCTCTTCCACAAGGTCTTGAATCTGTGTCGTGATGTCGATGAACTCGTTACGCCTTGTCGTTTGAATGGTGAATTGCTTGATCATATCAAATTAAAGATACGAGTAGGGGGGGTAACATCTTGATATTTGTATTTATCTTGATTAATTATGGGGACCCGCCCCCCATTCCTAGCTTACGCT
>JAZGBQ010000210.1:0-4347 GCA_036476435.1 Fidelibacterota bacterium | reverse complement strand
TAACCTTAATTTTGATACGGGTATTGTGTGATTTTCGCTGGAATGGTTATGATGGTGATCGTGATTATGATCTGAATGATCAGACATTTCCTTTCCCGGTTAATAATTTAAAATAACAATATTTTCTGTTATAAAAACATCGTTATGTGTCACAAAAACGTCCGTTTTAGAGACACTTTAATTAGCTTAGAGTTTTGATACACGTTTTTAGAACAAAAAGCTCTACTAAAATCGGATATGAACTCTATATGAACTGTTATTATTAGTACCAAATTGATTAATTTGTATTAGAATTGCTTATAATCAAAATGGAATAGAAATGATTATTCCGGCAGCCAGGGGAGACAAAAGTAAAGTTGAAATCTGTCATTTAACTTGCAATCGTACGTATGTTGCCATTGAAGTTGATGAAAATTCAGTAGATGTCTACTCAGCTGCTTGCTACTTACAAACAAAGGAGGAAAGACTATGCCTATCCGATATTTAAAGATTATTCTCGTCGTCTTCGTTGGCCTAACTGGATTACTGTTTGTTGCCGGGAACATTGCGAACTGGAATGCAGGACGCGAGTTGGTTCGTTATGTGCTGAGCATGGAGGGTCACGAGATCTATAGCACCCATATTGTCCCGTCTGTTACAAATTCGGCATTGGTTACCATCGCTTATCTTCTCATCCTTGCAGGAGAATCACTCGTAGGAGTGCTGTCTCTCAAGGGGGCCTGGGATCTGTGGAGTGCAAGAAAGGGGAGCGCTGACGATTTTAACGCGTCCAAGACATATGCCATCCTGGGAACCGGAATGGCAATGGTAGTGTGGTTCGGAATATTCATCGTGATCGGCGGAGTGTTGTTCCAGATGTGGCAGACGCAGATCGGAACTGGCTCCTTTCGCGACTCTTTTATCCTTGCCGCAATTGGGGGCTTGGTCCTGTTGTTTGTGAGCAGTCCGGACGCTTAACACCTCAGCAAGAAGGTGAGGTTTAACCGCCGTACAACAATGCGTAGCAGGTAACGGTAGTCATCCAATCCTGTCCGGACACTTGGCTTGTTAATTTAAGATAAATCTTAACGCCTCATACGGTGGTTTTCCACTAAAGGCTCCATTGTGGTGACCAGCCCTCATTAATTGAACCACTTTCTAGTTAGTATTTTTGGTATAAGAATAGAGTAAAGAGGCGTCTCAAAAACCAACCTTTTAGAGACACTTTAATTAGGTTTTAGTTTTGAGATACGTTTTTAAAACTATAATTGAAATTTGATTTGAAATAACAACAGTTTGTTCTTTTAGTTTTGCAACATCCTATTAGCTGTTTCACGTAAATAATATATATCGGACTCTTTGGATATTTCTGAGAGGTCTTCTTTACTAATCGAAGACAAAAGAAACTCACAAATTTCATTAATATTGATTCGTCCTAAATGTGTCTTACTAAGTTGATAACTGTTTACGATAGTACCCCCTAAGCTTCCTCTATATATAAATGATTTTGTGAGCGTATCTGTTTTTACATCAATATTATATATTAATCTTCGCCAGGTTTTACGGTTAGCGTATTGCTTAGTCCAGTCTTTAATATTGAGGATAACCTCTAGATTATCATAGTAAAGCAATAAGGTTTTATCTTTTGGAATTATTTTCAGCGCTCCAATCGCTGATAAATTATGGTTGGAATTAATATTTTGATCTATTATCTCAACTATATTTTTATAATAATCATCCTCGTTCAAAATATTGAGCGCACTGAGCTTGATGTCCAAGTATTCTCCGTTAATAATAATATTGAGAATTTTTTCTTGGTTAGCAATACCATTAAGTGCTGCAAATCTCACGCTATAATTATCATCCTTATGAGCAAAATCCACTAATATGTTTTGGTCTGTTATTTTTCTTACAGCAGCTTCTCGCACCCACCATTCATTATCATTCATAGCCACATCTACAATATCTTGTTGATTCGATAACCCGTCAACTGCAATACGCCTATGTTTCATATTTCCTGTTTTAGCAATATTTAACAAAATATTTTGGTCCGTTATTGCTTCAAGAGCCGCTTCTTTCACATTATATTCTGTATCATTTCTAAAAATATCTTCTAAGACTGATTGATTTATTAAATTTTTTACGGCTGCTATTCTAATACCTTCATGTCTATCATTTTTAGCTATTTGATTCAATTTATTGCAAGAAGCAATTTTACCTCGAGCACATTTTTTTGCTAATTTGTTGACTCTAGCATAAGAAGCTTGAGATTGAGCGACACTAAACCAACAAGTCATAATAATCATAATTAGGATAGATTTATTTTTCATATTTTATTCTGCCTTGCCTCAACTATCTGAACCACTTCCAAAGTAAGTATATATTAATTTAAGCTGAATTCGGGTATAAGATTACTGTAATAAAGTGTCTCTAAAACCTACGTTATTGAGACAAATTTAATATGCTCTAAAACACCCCGATTTAACCTAAAATTCTGTAACAAAACCCGTCTCATAATCAAAGTCTCTTAGTTTTTGCCTAGAACCCTTATTGAGACACTTCCAAAGGTGGGCCAAGGAAAAACGGAATCATGTAATTGATACAATTACCAAATTCGTAAAAGACATGCTTTCAGCGATATTTAATAATAAGTCAAAGGTTGGTGGTAAAACTAAAACTGATAATAATGATGAATAATGTAGCAAAAGGCTATTAAGGGGGACTAGTAATTATGTTGATTACAGTCCCCTCCGCTACATAAAGTAATGTAAGCACTAGATAGGTTTGATTATTTAACCCAAAAAAAATTTTAGAAAGCAACTTTGCTCAGATTGGTACCCCGTTTTTGGTGTTGAGATATCAGGGTTTGATAGGGGGGGCGGTAGCTGGTACCAGTATCTTTGTAGAAAGGTTTAGATTTACTGTATGTTTTAGAAAATTAATAATTACTTTTCAGCTTTAAGTACGTTCGATACCATTCGCCCAAAGTTTTTTCCATCGTGGCTTATAATTTGGATTTTGTCGATAAATACTTTTTTAAATTTATCCTGTTTTTCGTTACTCAGCTCTTTTAGTTTTGGGCCGATCGGTGTTGCATAGGCTAATGCTATCGCACCATCTACGCCTCCCTTTAAAGAAAGATTCATTTCTTGTTTTGAGACCACTATATTTTTAAATCCAGCGTTTTTAAAAGGCTTGCGTAATTGCTGTTGTGTCATATAATCGAAAGGAATGCGCATGGTTCTTGATATCTCGATTTCATTCATTGCCTCAAGAGTTTCGCAAATGATTCCAAAGATTTCACATTCCGAAACTGGACACCAAGTCGAAATAATTGCTTTTCCTCCTGGCGTTAATACTCGATGAATTTCAATTGCAGCAGTTTTTTTATTTGGAAAGAATTGAAAACCTTGTTGACACACAACAACGTCTAAAGTGTTATCAGAAATTGCCAAAGATTCACCTGATCCTTCAATAAATTCAATATTCTTCCATTCAGCACATCTTATTCTCGCTAAGTCAAGCATTTGACTGTTTATATCAAGAGCAATTACCCGTCCATTATTCTTAATATTATTTGCAAGTACTCTTGTAATGACACCAGTACCACACGCTAAATCCAGAACTTTGGTATCTCCCCAGGGCTGATTATCTTGAATGAGTTGAAGTGCCCAAGGTTCGAATAATGATGGAACGAGGATCGTATCATAGGCTTTTGCAATTGAATCATCTGCAAAACTGAATTCATCTTGTTTGTTGATGTTTCTCATGATTTCTTAATTATTATTTTGCATAACGTCACAATAAACACATTGCATATATCTCGAATATTAATTTATTATTGGCATATAAAGTAATATAAATATACAATCTAAATACATGTATATAAACAATATTAATAACAGGTTATAGGATATTGTCATCCTTAATAATATTTACGAGTTCCACAAATAACCATCAGAGTAATTAGAGTATTAAAATTGGACTGTTTGTTTTGCTACACTTTATTAGATTTTAGTTTTGGTACGCGTTTTTGATACAAAAAGCCCCGCGATTAAGCAGGGCTTTCACTTGTAACTGAAAAGTTACTAATTAATAACTTTTTGATATATTTGTTTGAATTTGAATTAGTTTGATGTTTTCTTTTTTTCAGCACAAAACTTTTTGATATCAAAATCTTTTGATGTAAATGAAGAATTGGTCGATAATATTGTAGAATGATAACTTATATTCTTGTCATTTGTAAATGTAATAATTAAATTTTTGTTTAATTTGACAAAATCCACCTTTTTAACATTTCTATATGAATAAGTATGAGTATTAACTACATCTAAATTATCACCTTTTATCTGGAGCGCTTTAATGTTG
>JAZGBQ010000021.1:0-4597 GCA_036476435.1 Fidelibacterota bacterium | reverse complement strand
CGAAGGGATTATCCTTTTCCATCTAAAATACCCGTGATATTTTCAATTAGCTCGTAAGTAGGCATGACCATCCCTGGAGTAGAGAGGCTGCCTTTCTTGTCGTTCTCGACGTCATCGACAAAAGTCTCAATCTCCTTAAAAAAGCCGTGGGTAAATATCTGATTGTGCTTGGCGATAGGGATGAAGGTAGAGTTGTCAAATAATACCTCCTCCGTTTGTTTCGATGAAATGATTTTTTCGAGTGGAATGCCCAGTACATTTAACGACTTTGCATTATAAGTCAGCTTATTTAGATCATTAGCTTCGAAAATTCCCCTTTCGGCATTGACTATTAGACTCTCCCTTGCCCTATTCCAAACATAATTTGTAGATAATTCCATACTGCCCACAACGCCGTTCTCGTGCTCCAGGATAAGGAAGAGCGTTAGACTACCAGTCCTTGTGGTACTTTTCACCACAACATTTTCAGTCTTACCAAATAAGTATATCACGATATCCAAAGGATGAATAAACAAATCCAGGATTTCGTCGCCTTCGGGATAACCGCCTGTCACAAAACGCATGCTGTAACTGTTAGGCCGCTTAAGCCGTTTTTCCAACATTGAATAAACTGTGGAATACCGTCTTTGCAAGCCAACTGTGCAGACAACCTGACTCTTTTCGGCAATTTGTTTTAGTTCTCTCAATTCTGACAAGGACATACAGGGCGGCTTCTCCACAAAAACCGATTTTCTGCTTGAGATGACCTTGTTGGCAAGATCGAAGTGACTGGATGGTTCGGCTGAGATGAGCACACCCGCCACCTCCGGGTCTTTTACCACTTTATCGATATCATCCGTTCCAATCGCGCCGGGGTACCGCCTTGCCATCTTGGCGGCGTTATCGGGAGTTCTTGTGCAAACGTATTTTATTGGCACGTTTAGATAATCCAGGCAAGGATATAAATTGTTAATGCTGTGGTTCCCGACGCCTACAAATGCATATTTAAACTTAAAGCCTTGCTGGAAATTTAGATATTTTTGCTTTCGATAATTCTTGTATTTGTTAATCAGCCTCTTATCCAAGGATAGGTTTTCTGGCAAAATAATCTCCTTTTTGGGACAATAGGTATGGCGTTTTCTTAAAGGCGGTGAACAATTTTTTTACGGATCGCGGACGGATGCATTGGTTCCTGAATTTCTATGGTTAATCACCATCAGTCTGATTAAATTGTCTCTAATCCATTTTTTGAGACGAGCGCAAAGACCGTCTGAAAATGTTCTCTAAAAGTTACCATTCTCTCGCTTGTGAGTCAATGGCTTTCTTTCGGCAGCGGTTTATCGAAAAAGAATGACATGGGATCTTTGATGCTCTTGTTCAAGAAACATCTCATTAGCAGCTTTGATTTAAGAAGATAATATGAGACGAGTTCCATGGTAATTGCTCAAAATCAGTTTGTCTAAAGGTTTCAACCTGAATAAATCTGATTTCTGATTCTTAATACGCATTGTTGTAAATACGAATGAGCGAAGACCCTGAGTTGAACCACGACCCTCTAGTAAGTGTCATTGTATTAAACTACAATGGACTCAGCTTCCTGCCCGGCTGTTTTGCCACATTATCCGAATGTGATTATCCAAATAAGGAACTCATCCTTCTCGACAACAACTCAACAGATGAAAGTGTGAATTTCACTAAGACAAATTACCCTTCCGTGAAAATTATCCAGACCGGATCGAATGGCGGTTATAGCAGAGCCTACAATATTGCTTTCGAAACGGCAAAAGGAAAGTATTTCGTGCTATTGAATAATGACGTCAAGGTGTCGAAAAACTGGTTGCGGCCATTAGTGAAAATTGCCGAAAACGATACAAAGATTTGTGCTCTGCAACCCAAAATCCGCTCAATGGTCGATGATGGTTATTTTGAGTATGCGGGTGCATCAGGTGGATGCATGGATAAATACGGCTACCCATTTCTACGGGGACGAGTGTTTTACACAATAGAGAAAGATCTGGGCCAGTATGATGATTGTTGCGATATTTTCTGGACAAGTGGCGCAGCGATGTTTGTACGGGCCGACGCACTGGCACAAAGCGGCACGCTTGATGAAAGCCTCGTTCACCATATGGAAGAAATTGATCTATGTTGGCGTTTAAGTATGTCGGGCTATAGACTAAAAGTCGTTCCGGAGTCTACCATCTACCACCACGCCGGCGCGACAATTCAGGCCGAAAGTTTCAAGAAGCTCTACTGGAATCATCGTAATGGCATTTTTATCCTGCTAAAAAACTACAGTGTTGTGTCATTATTCAAAATTATGCCTTTTCGAATTCTATTAGATTCTATCAATTTTTTTTATTCCTTATCAAAACTGGATTTTAATCATAGCTACGCGATCGTCAAATCGCATTTATGGATTCTTTTCAACCTGAGACTCATTCTACAGAAAAGACGGGAAGTTCAAAAGAAGAGAATTATCCCGGATAGTGACTTAGCTCATATTTTCTACCAGGGCAGTATAATTTTGGAATATTTTTTGAGAAGAAAGAAAACGTTTAAAGAAATCATGGAGTCTTAAAAAACAAGTACAATTTAATGGAAATCAAAATCGAATCTGTTCACCTGGACGCAATTGCTGTCATCAAGCCCGACGCATTCGAAGATGAGCGGGGGTTTTTTCTGGAGGCTTTTCGCGAGGACCAATTCAGAAATCTCGGTCTACCATGGCGTTTTGTTCAGGACAGCACTCCAGGTCGAGTAGGAACGTTGTACGCGGGTTACATGCGACGAAAAGGAACAAATAAACATCTGCAAATGGATTTAACATGAACATCCTTCTCGCCGGCGGCGCCGGATATATTGGATCCGCTTTAGCTCCCGAACTCGTCGAAAGAAAATATAACGTAACAGTTGTTGATCTCTTTTGGTTCGGAGACCACTTGCCCGAAAACATAGCCCGCATCAAAAAGAATGTTCTTGACTTAAAGGAGGCAGACCTACACGGCTATGACCAGGTCATTTTTTTGAGCGGATTATCAAATGACCCCATGGCGGAATTTTCACCCAGTGCTAATTTTATCTACAATGCTTCTGCGCCGGCGTATCTGGGTTACATCTCAAAACGGGCAGGTGTGAAAAGATTTATTTATGCGAGCTCATGTTCGGTATACGGATATACGGTGGACGAATTATATGACGAAAAGTCTCCCACTATTTCCAATTATCCGTATGGTATTTCGAAGCTCCTGGGGGAGCAGGCTGTTATACAAATGCAGGATACAGATTTCTCAGTGATCAGTTTGCGCCAGGGAACGGTATGTGGTTTCAGCCCACGTATGCGGCTAGATCTAGTCGTGAATACAATGTTTAAGACGGCTATGCTCGACAGGACAATTTCAGTCAATAATCCTGTGATATGGAGGCCGATTTTGAGTATTAAGGATGCCATTGCAGCATATGTCAGGGCTGTGGAAGCGCCTGACGGGATCAGTGGTATCTTCAACGTCGCATCAGGCAATTACACAGTGGGTGAAATCGCCGATCAGGTCAAAGCTGTCATCGAAGAGGCGCTGGATTTCAAGCTAAATCTAAACATGATGCACAAAGAGGACTACAGAAATTATAAGGTCAGTATCGAGAATGCCAGAAACATATTGAGTTTTAAGCCTCGCCACGATATTGACTCAATCGTGAGAAATCTACTTGACAACTACAATTATTTTAAGGATCTGAATAATAAAAACTACTATAATATCGAGGTTTTCAAAACTATTCGACTTTGATAGGACTATATGAAAACAGCAATAATCGGGGCGAACGGCCAGCTTGGCAGCGCCATCAGTGATTATTTTTCACAAAATCACGTGGTGATCAAATTAACCCATGAAGATATCGAAATTAGCGACATAGATAACGTCCGGGATGTCCTTAAATCTTCAAAAGTTGAGCTGGTAATTAATACCGCGGCTTATCATAATGTCCCGAAATGCGAAGAAAATCCCGCGGTGGCATATTCAGTTAATGCCGTCGGCTCTTTGAATCTGGCCAGAATCATCCATGAGCTAGACATTCCACTACTACACTACAGTACTGATTATGTTTTTGACGGTTCAAAGCTATCTCCCTATCATGAAGATGACGAGACCCATCCTTTGAATGTCTATGCAGAAAGCAAATTATCCGGTGAAAATCTGATACGAAATTATTGTCAAAGATATTTTATTATTCGCGTTTCAGGGCTTTATGGAAGGACTGTCTGCCGGGCCAAAGGCGGTAATTTTATTACAACAATGATGAAGGCAGCCCGGGAAAAACCCGAAGTGAGAGTTGTTACAGATGAAATCTTAACTCCCACGCCGGTGACTGAGATAGCGATGAACTCTTTTTACCTGGCTGAAACCGATGCATATGGCCTGTACCATATGACGTCTCAAGGTGAATGTTCCTGGTATGAGTTTGCAGAAGTCATCTTTGATGAGTTAGGATTATCAACGCCATTAAAAGAAGCCCTGACCGACGATTTCCCCCAGGCTGTCAACAGACCGACGTATAGTGTCCTGGAAAATAGAAATCTGAAATCGATTGATAGGGATAAAATGTCTCCGTGGAAAACATC
>JAZGBQ010000209.1:0-2226 GCA_036476435.1 Fidelibacterota bacterium | reverse complement strand
TGCAGCAAGACTGCAGGGAATGCGCTCGCTAAACACTTTCAGCTTTAAAAGGTATAATAATTGAGCTTTTCATGATAAAAGATAAAATGGATATTTTTTTAACTTATTTGAAAGGAGGAGTTTTTTTATGCGATTAAAATTCCGTAAAATAATATTGTTCTTTTTTATATTTTCGTGCCTATCCATATATTCAACTGCCGCTATTGCTAAAGAAAATGCCTTTCTCAGCAAGTTGAAAGGTGATGTCGATGTTTTTAAACCGGGCAAAACTAAAGGGCTCGAAGGGAAAACAGGAATGCCGCTTTTAATAAGAGATAAGGTGAAGACTACGGGGAAAGATTCTTCGGCAGATATCTCCTTTCCCAATGGTGATGTAGTCCGTATTATGCCGGATTCCAGTCTTGAAATTAAAGAATCCGATTTTAAGAAAAAAACTTCCAGCGTTCTCCTGAAACTCTATGCGGGAAAAATTTTTAACGTCATTCGCAAATTCAGGAAGGGGTCTAAATACCAAATAGAGACCAACAATGCAGTGGCTGGAGTCAGAGGAACGATCTGGTCCGCCGAAACATCCGAAAAAGGGGAAGATGTTTTTATGGTTAAAGAAGGTAAAGTAGCAGCAACAAATCCTGAGGTGGCTCCGGAAAAAGAAATAATCGTCAGTGATTTAAAGAAAACCGTGGTCAAAGCGGATAAACCACCTACAGTACCGATACCGCTCACACCTGAAGAAATCGCTATGTTCGATATTCTGGAGGATATCCTTCAGGATATGAAGGAAGACATAAAGGATGAAATCAAGGAAGGGATCGCGGAAGATATCCTGGAGCAGCAATTCAATCCGTAACAAAGTAAAGAGGAATTGCTTTTGAAGTATGTAATTTCCTTGTTTTTTATTGTTTGGTAAAACTTCCTGAATCAGTTTCAGGATGTCCACAATCCGTAGCTGTACCGCTACCACCGGTCGTTGTAGATGACACTGAGAAGGAGTTTCCATCCTCACTAAGAGTCGCGGAACCGGATCCGGATTCAGTACACGACCCGGTTTCATCTGTAAATGAGCTGGTCCATGAAATAGAATATGTGCAACTGCTGGAATCTGTCAAACTCCCTGATACACTCGTATCATCACCCTCTTCCTCTGTACAGGAGCCAGAGAACGATGAGCCTGATTGACTGAAGCTACAAATATCATCAATAAAATCACCACTAATGCCTATCCATGTCCCGGTAGCATCACAAGATGTTGCATCCGTATCAGTCGTTGTATCCGTATCAGTTGTCGTATCAGTAGTCGTATCAGTAGTGGTGGTAGTCGTACCTGATTCCGCCACCTCAGGCTCCACTATGGTTTCCGTTATTACTGCCGTTGTTTCCTGACGCACCTGCTGCTTGGTGGTCTGTTTGACCTCTTCCTGGATGCTCTCCTGTATGCTTTCCATGAGGTCTTCCAGTTCTATTTCCATTTCTGCCCTAACATTTTTCACATAGGACAATGAGAAAACCGTGATCAATAAGCCCATGCAACACATACTGACAAGAAAAAATTTAAACGCATTGGAAAATTTCATTTTCATAATTTGTTCTCCTTCGTGATCTTCGTGTGCTTCGTGGTTTAGTGGCTAATTATTGTCAGAATATCCCCCGCAAACCTACGTCAACACGATTGCTTTTATATTCCCGGATATCCAGGTTGGTTTTGTTGAGTGTGTGCCGGTATTTCGTATAAAACGTCAGTTTTTCCAGTATCCCTAATTCCTTATACAAAACCCTGGAGAGCTTGACCGTGTATCTTTGCTGATCATCCTGCCGCTCGTCAACAGCGTTATCCGCCAGACGCGTATCGTAAGAGCGGATTGAATACTTGCCCTCCGCATCAAGGTCGATCCCAAAAAACAGCGGTGTTTTCGCTTTCAGGCTAAAATTGTGGATATTCCGATCAAAAGCAGAACCTACCGCATTGTCTTCGGCGAATTCGTAAGCCAATTTGATACGGCCCTTTTGTTTAGCCAAGAAAAAAAACTGGTTTATTCCAGCGGAATGCTGACCGGTGTCCCTCGAATCGAACTGCCAGTTATTAGTTGATTTATATGTGTAATAGACCCGCGTTAATCCAAATTTTTTGTGCATATAATAGAAGTTTGGGCTGATAAAATGAACCCCGCTGAAGTTGTCGCCATCAACTATATTCCAGATATAACTATACATGAGCTGAGCATTGATAAG
>JAZGBQ010000208.1:0-2086 GCA_036476435.1 Fidelibacterota bacterium | reverse complement strand
GTTTCTTTTATATTGCAACAATCCTATGCATTCAAAAATCAATATGAAATTATTCGACCGTTTTCAATTCTCTATAGGGAAGTCAGTCGTCCTTACCTTGTTATTTTCAAGTGCGCTTTTGATATCTGCCTGCGGCAATTCCGACGCCGAGTGAAGAAGCCCATTCCGGGATCTCCCCAGAATATCTATAAATGATTGTTTTTAATGCATTTATTCCACTAGGGGGGCGCCAAAGGAGACCTCTAATCTGTCATCCCCAACTGTCCCGATATCAAGTGTTTTGAATCGGGGTACGAGGCGGAACTGAAACCCCTTGAATTTTATTCCGGTAAAAGGCCAGGAATCTTGTTTCAATAGTATAAATTTATAAAATAAGGGTTTTCATTTTAAATGGGGGGATTACACTATATTAGATATCCCATTAATTCTAGTTCCTTTGTGACAAAACGTATCGTTTATCAGGTCTTATGACAGCGCCACTCAATGCTTTACACCCCATTCTGATTGCCGAGGACGACGAAGATGATTACCTCTTGACCATGGAGGCATTGAAGGAAGCCGGGGTCACAACGCAAATCAAATGGGTGAAGGATGGGGAAGAGCTCATGGATTATCTTGAGCCCATGGCAAGCGCCAAGAGAGAATCCACTCCCGATTTTCCCAGTTTAATTCTGCTGGACTTGAATATGCCACGCAAAGATGGGCGCGAAGTATTGGATGAAATCAAAAAAAACGACACGCTTCGCAAAATACCCGTCGTTGTTTTGACCACATCCAAAGCGGAAACAGACATCAGCCACGCGTATGATCTGGGCGTTAATTCGTATATTCAAAAGCCGGTTCGATTCAACGAATTCGTTGAAGTAGTTAAATGTATATCCAATTATTGGTTCAAAGTAGTTAAACTGCCAGAATAAACTCACGTTTCGCATCTATGAATCCAGAAGGCATAAAAATTCTTCTCGTCGAAGATGATGAGGACGATGCTTTTTTCATTAAAGATTTAATTTCCGAAAGGGATATGGATCCCCGACCGGTAATTAAACACGCCCTTAATCCTCAGTCCGCGCTGGATTTTCTCGATCATACCACTTTTGATATTTGCCTTTTTGATTACCGTTTGGGAGAGATGGATGGCATCGATCTCCTTCGAATTGTCCGCCAAAAGGATATCACCACTCCCATAATTTTCCTTACCGGACAGGGCGATCAGGAGATTGCGGTGGAAGCCATGAAAAGCGGGGCGACGGACTATCGCACCAAAGGGAGCCTCACCTCCGAATCTCTTTTTCAATCCATTCGGTTCGCAATTCAACTTAGAAAAGAGGAGGAGCGTCGCCAGCAGGCCGAGGAACAACTGAAAACCTACAACGAAGAATTAACCCAGGCCAATAGTGATTTGCAGATCTCCATGAAAAAACTGCAAACCGCCCAGGACCATATTCTACGTTCCGAAAAACTGGCCAGTATCGGCCGTCTTGCGGCCGGGGTGTGCCACGAACTTCTTAACCCACTCAATATTATCTCGGGCCATGTGCAAGCCTTGATGCTGGAAAGGCAACAGGACGAAAGCTTAGGCAGTGACCTCGAATCGATCATGGAGGAGGTCGGAAGAATCGAGAAAATTGTAGGCGGCCTGCTGAAATTTTCCAGGAAAGAAGACATGGAGCTCACCTACGTTGACATCAACGAAGAGCTGGAATCGGTTCTTTCCATTATGGAAAAGGATATGCAGATCGACAATGTCCGCGTGGTACGCAAATTCGGTACCGATCTGCCGACCATTAAAATTGACGCCAATCGCATGCGCCAGGTCTTTATGAATTTAACCAACAATGCCCGCCACGCGATGGAAAAGGGAGGGGTCCTGACGGTGACAACGGTAATCCACGTCAAGGAGCTGAAACAGAATCGGCGTAAAACCGACCTTAACACCAACCCGGATGAAGTTCCGGTGATTCAAAGAAACTTTATCCGAATCAAATTCTCGGACACGGGTACCGGGATCAAAAAAGAGGATATGGTGAAATTATTCGATCCCTTTTTTACGACCAAGCCGGAGGACAAGGGAACGGGGTTGGGCCTC
>JAZGBQ010000207.1:0-4928 GCA_036476435.1 Fidelibacterota bacterium | reverse complement strand
GTACAAAAATTTCCATAACAATATAACCTTAATGAGACTTATTATCAATATACTTAAGGTACATGAATCAATAAATTATTTAATCATTATCCAACAGTATAATTACTGATCCTTTAGACAGATTATTATATGCCATAAGCCTAAAAGTACCGGTTCCACTTAACATTGAAATCCACACCCTTGACAATTACATTAAACCCCGATATTTGAGGATACATGAATTATTTGACCATATTATCACTATTTGGATTACTCCAATATACACTTCCTCAATCATCTCCTTATCAAACTATCACTGGGTTCGTTATCGATGCAGAAACAGGTTATCCTTTAGAGCTTGCGAATGTATTTCTGGCAAATTCGAGTATTGGTGATGTGTCGGACAAAGACGGATATTACGAAATACGATTTATACCACCTGGTAAATTTGATCTGGTTGCTTCTGTAATAGGTTACGAAATAGAAATATCAGAGATTACATCCACAATTTCAGCTCCTGAAAAACTCACAGTTAATTTTAATCTGGTAAAAAAGGCTATTGAGCTTCCTGAAGTTATCGTTACTGGCAGGGACAAAAGAATTTGGAAAAGACGTCTGGCTAAATTCACTAGAAATTTCTTGGGCGAGAGCCAGAATGGGAAGGAGTCATATATCCAAAATGAAAATGCCCTGCGGTTTGAAGTAGATGAATCCGGAACCTTAACGGCACGTGCGTATGAAACACTGGAAATAATTAATTTATCGCTTGGTTACAATATTCATTATATACTCGATGAATTCGAGTTAACATCAAAACACATTCGCTACTCTGGTTCCCCGCACTTTACCGAACTCACAGCTTCATCACAAAGAGAGCTAATCGAATGGAAGGAAAATAGGGAAAATACGTTCAAAGGTTCATTACGGCACTTTTTAACAACAATTTGTGATAACTATTATCAAACTCAGGGGGATGTGAAAGAAAGAGATAAAGTTTTTCACTGGCGAAATGTAATCAAGCACAGCGTTAAAGTGACATATAAGGATACTACACTTATCGAAAAGGAAGGTTTTTTTGTATTAATAGTCGATGATCCTTTTGGCAATAATCAAACTGCTAACAGGCAACTCGTGAACACAAATTGGTTTCTTACACCATCTGATAATCCCGCCGAAATGTATTTACAGATAAAGGGCTACCTGGAAGTTCACTATGAGAAAGAATCCTTTCCTTTCCGAAGATCATTTGGCACCGGAATGCAGACCTCCTGGATCAAGGTCACAACGGGTTCACCGGTTCTCGATAAACTGGGGAGGTATTATGACAAATACTCGATCAAAACAAGTGGGACTTGGGCAAAGGAACGAGTAGCTGATATGCTTCCATTTGATTATTCAATTAACAATTAACATTCTCAAGTTAATAAATACAGCAGAAAATAAAATCAACAACATGCGAATGAATATATTTCACAAATTCGCGATTATAAATAGAGCGTCATCGTCAAATCCTTTAAGAAATCAGAAAGTGACCTTACTGTTTTATTATTAAATAGGTGATCTCTAGAGCAATTTTAGAATAAGATCATTATGCTGATCAAATTCCAACCAATTTTATTTTTTAACTAATATCAGAATTTTTAATTATTCTTCTAATCTAAAGGGGGGATACTCATCCGTCGTAAGTAAAAAAGCATATGCATCAACTCTTAATGACCATCTCATTACACCGACAACAAACAGAAACAATCCTTTTGGGTAATTTGCTGTGAATACTATTATTATCCAAGCCAAGATGGTACAGAAAAAGACGGCAACGTATAAAAAGAATAGAATAATAAAATGTGGAATCACCAAAAACCATTTAACAAGTGGCATCCAATTCACCAATTCTTTCTTAACATCCGGATATGGAATGTCAATGTGTATTGCTTGTTCTTCATCAGCGGAGGGGTATTCATCCCTGAGAAGTAAGAAATATGATAAAACACGGGTGCTGAATTTGGTTAATGCCAGGTTCCAGTCAAACCACCACCTGGGATATTTCTGGCGAAATAAGATCATTAACAAGGTAGGTATAAAAACGATTCCAGCAGCCGTAAAAAATCTTATTTTTTCAGTCGACTCGTGGTCATACGCATCGGAGTTTGAAAGTAAGCCCAGTATGATTACAATCGGTATTACGAGTATTATTCTAAAAAACGTTTTTAATCTATCTGAATGTTCTGAATAATCTATCTTCAGGTTGACAGGATAAATATTATTTGTCATGATTGTGTCCTCCTCGTTCATAATTCTACAACCTTAGACATTCCAAACCAACGCTATATTTCTAAAACCAAATCAAAATTTTCACTGATTTTTGGTTTTCGACAATAAAAGCGAGAAAAGGATTTGGGGATGTGAATGTAATGACTTAAAATTTGGTTAAAACGACAGACAACACTTCTATTTATATTGGTGTCTAATTTGTACCTGCAGTGAGGTAAACTCATGATACAAAAGAAAAAAATATCGACTTTATCCTTTCAGAGATCCATTTACATTTTTCGTTTCGGGTTTTGCTATTTTTGAATAGTAAGAAGACCAATTATGGATTAATGGTGTGTGAGCGACGAGTATTTTGGGATGGTGAAAACAATGAAAATAAATCTGTTACAAGCCGTGTTTACTTTTACAGACTATTCACTAATACTAATAGCATAACAAATAAAATGGTGTTTCTAAGGTTAATTAGCATTATAGGAGACAAATAGTGAACTTCAGGAACTTTATTATACCATTAATAGGTTTAAGTTATCTCGTTGCTCAAGACCCAATCGAAATAATAGATGAAATCATTCAACAGGTAAATGCCGACAGCTTAATTCAATATGTTAACTATCTATCAGGCGTTGATTCGGTGCTCATCAATAACGAACCAAGTATAATAAAATCCCGCCATCAGAATTTTCCAGGGAATGAAATAGCTGCTATATATTTAGAGAATGAATTAAAGAGATTTGGGCTAATAACAGAGATTCAACAGTATAGTAGTACTGGTAAAAACATCATTGCAACTCAGTTTGGACGTACCCATCCTGATTTAAAATACATATTATGTGCTCATTACGATTCAATGCCTGAAAGTGAACGATCTCCAGGAGCAGACGATAATGCAAGTGGTACAGCTGTTGTCTTAGAAGCAGCGAGAATATTATCAAAATATTCAACGGATTATTCAATAGTTTATGCTTTATGGGACGAGGAAGAGCAAGGGGCGCTGGGAAGTTATTATTATGCTGAAAACGAGGCGGCTGGAAATTCAGATCAAATTTTAGGGGTAATCAACATTGATATGGTAGGGTGGGATGGTAACAATGATGGCATATTATTTGTGAATTCTAGAGAAATAGGAAACTCAATTGAATTGTCTGATAGAGTAATTGAAGTGAATACCAATTACTCAATTAATTTAAATCCTCAAGTGTTAATACCCGGGTATGGTTCAGATAATTTACCGTTTTGGGCTTATGGATTTAGTGCAATCGGAATTGAGGAGCATTATGGTATTGATTGGAATCCATACTACCACAATAAATTCGATAATGTCTCACAATTTAATATGTCATATTTCCACCGCAATGCAAAATTATCAATTGGAGTTTTAGCGACGTTTGCACAAATTGATCAAGTGACGTTAACTGCTGAGAGGGAAGAAATAATTTGGGAGTATAGATTACTTCAGAATTATCCAAATCCCTTTAATCCAATTACTCAGATCAATTATCAATTACTGGAGGATGGCAAAGTAATCCTCAGAATCTATGATCTATTGGGTAGAGAAGTGAGGACGTTGGTTAATTCAACAGAACAGGCTGGATACAAGACAGTTAAATGGGATTCAAAGGACAGTTATGGCCAGCCCGTAAGCGGTGGAGTGTACCTCTATCATATCGAAGCCGGGTCATTCAGTTATACAAAGAAAATGATATTATTAAAATAAGTAAGTCTAAAGATTCTAGATACCGGTGGAATATGGATTTTCAGGAAATACTTAACCAATCCTATTTTTCCAACGGTTTTTCCAAAATCGATTAAAGAAAAGACCGGGTAGGGGTTGGGGATTGGGGAATACGTGGATGATATTATTTTGATTTGTATACAACGCCCCTAATGATCTTTATGTAAATTTTATATAAATTGAAGGTTATGCAATATGGATGGTCTCAGATTTAAACACAAAACATTGTTATACCGTCTACTTTTCATTTTTCTGATGTCATATGGCATCTTATACTTTTCTTATAAATACTACGACCCATTTATCGGTGGCGGGGATGATTTCAGGGTTTATTATTCAATGTATGAAAATCCTCTGTCAAATGATACCGAAGCCCCCCGCGGTTACAGGCTATTAGGCGCTACCATTACTCATCTGATCTATAAAGCAAATATATATTACGACACAACTATTTCATTTCAACATGAGGATTATGATCAAAAGATCTTCTTTGCTGCTATTCTATCAAATTACATTGCGTTATTACTGTGCAGCATAATCTGTTCCATTATCGTAGACAGAAAATTAAAGAGAAAAGACGATCTGTTTCCTTTCATCGCCAGTATTCTTTGCTTTCTTTCATTTCATGTCCAGTATGTTATTATAACAGGGATAAACGATGGATGGAGCTGGTTCTTAGTGGCCTGGGGTTATTTGTCCTATGAAAAGAAATCCACCTTATTATTTTCGGTATTAATGATTTTAACAATCATTCAAAGGGAAGTGATTCCAATCATATTTTTAATTATGGCACTATTTGATTTCAGATCGAATAGAAAACAAATGTTACCTACAAAGTTCGAAGGATATGCAATAACAATATCCGTACTTTCGATGGCAATCTACCTCTTGATCAGAACAACCATTTTTCCGTTACCGGGATATGAATTTCAGTATTCTATCGGCA
>JAZGBQ010000206.1:0-3871 GCA_036476435.1 Fidelibacterota bacterium | reverse complement strand
TCTTTCAAATCCCGGGCTAACATGTTATATAGATGTTCTGAAAGATGAGGCTTTTATATTTATATCAAAAATACAGGGTCCTGGAGGACTGCCGGTCGGTGCCAGCGGAAAGGTTGCAGTATTACTCTCCGGAGGGATCGATTCACCGGTGGCGGCTTATTACATATTAAAACGTGGTGGAAAAGCGGTTTTTGTGCATTTTCATTCGGTACCTTACGTTACTGAAGCATCAATTGATAAAGTTCGAGATATAATCGAGATCATGAAGAAATTTCAATCAAAGTCAAAATTATACTTGATTGAATTTGCACCAGTTCAAAACGAGATCATGGAATACTGTGAACCAAAATATCGTGTATTACACTACCGACGATTTATGGTGGCTATCGCCGATAAAATAGCAAAACGTGAAAATGCCAAGGCTTTGATCACCGGTGAATCCTTAGGGCAGGTGGCTTCACAAACTCTAGAAAATATTGCGGTAGTAGAAGATTCTGCTCAATTACCCATTTTGCGCCCGTTGATAGGCTATGATAAACAGGATATTATTAATAAAGCCCAGGAAATCGGAACTTATGAAATTTCCATTTTACCGCACCAGGATTGCTGTACCCTTTTTGTCCCCAAACATCCTGCCACAAAAGCAAGATTGAGTGATGTTCGAAATTCGGAATCAAATCTTGATGTGGAATCCCTGGTTAACACTGCAGTCGAAAACGCAACAGTAGAATTCTTTGATTCCGAACCCCGTAATTTGTGACAAAAGTTAATTTTTATACTACAGTTTTTCATCGCAAACCAGCCATTTTTTATTGTAATTTTGCGTCTCTATTTTTGCAATAATATTTACATAAATATTGATTAGTACTGAAATAATCGAATCAAGGAGATCTCCATGATTGTCGCAATTCCAAAGGAAACGATCGAGGGTGAGAACCGCGTAGCAGCTGTCCCCGCAACTGTAAAGGAATTGATTAAGAAAGGTATGACAGTTCATGTACAGAAAAGTGCCGGAGATGGGTCGTATATCTTTGATCAGGATTATATCGATTCCGGGGCATTAATTATTGAAGATGTCAAAAAATTATATTCTAATGCTGATATGATTTTAAAAGTAAATCATCCGGTCTACTTAAAGGATTTAAAGATACACGAAACTGACCTTTTGAGAGAAGGCACTGTTTTTATCTCGTTATTCCAAACAACGAAGGAAACGGAATCAGTACAAAGACTTGCTAATCGAAAAATCACAGGCTTCTCAATGCATTTAATTCCGAGAACCGCATTGGCTCAAAAAATGGATGCGCTGAGTTCTCAGAGCAATATTAGCGGATATAAAGCTGTAATTATTGGTGCAGTGCACCTTGGCAAATACATGCCCTTGCTTATGACCGCAGCCGGAACCATCCCCCCGGCAAAGGTCTTAATTCTTGGAGCCGGAGTGGCTGGATTGCAGGCAATTGCTACAGCAAAACGTCTGGGAGCACAGGTTGAAGCTTTTGATGTTCGTCCGGATGTGAAAGAGCAGGTTGAAAGCCTTGGAGCGAAATTTGTGGAAGTAGAGGCAACTGGTGATGAAGGTGTTGGGAAAGGTGGATATGCTAAAGAGACAACTGAGGATTATAAGAAGCGGCAGCACGAGCTCATTAAAGAACGTATGACCAAAACTGATTTAGTTATCACTACTGCTTTAATACCGGGAAAGCCTGCTCCAATTCTTATTCCCAAAGATATGGTCGAAGAAATGAGACCCGGATCGGTTATCATTGATCTTGCCGCAGAAAATGGCGGAAATTGTGAACTAACCCGGCCAAATGAGCTGATACAGGTTAATAAAGTTACAATTGATGGTCGCTTGAATATCCCCGGCACAATGCCAGTACATGCAAGCCAGTTGTATGCAAAAAATATAACAAGTTTTGTAACCTATCTTTGCCCTGAGGGTGAAATGGTGTTAAACCTTGAAGATGAGATAATTAGTGGTGCTTTATTTACCCATAATGGCGAGATAGTTCACGAACCTACTAAAACCGCCGTTGAGAATTGAGGAACACACATGGATATGATTAATATTTTAACTGTATTGATCCTGGCAGTCTTTGTCGGATTTGAGATTATTGCAAAAGTTCCG
The DNA here is from genome assembly GCA_036476435.1 of Fidelibacterota bacterium. Classification (GTDB taxonomy): domain Bacteria; phylum Fidelibacterota; class Marinisomatia; order Marinisomatales; family JAHJCW01; genus JAZGBQ01. The sequence goes on along the minus strand of JAZGBQ010000206.1, from coordinate 1,740 downwards.
CCTACTTTACATACCCCGCTAATGTCCGGATCTAATGCCATTTCGGGTATAGCGATCGTTGGAGCAATTATCGCAACGAAAGTCGGGGGTGAAATTGGAACATGGCTAGGATTGATAGCCGTTATTTTTGCTACTATCAATGTAGTAGGTGGATTCATGGTCACTGACAGAATGCTCAAGATGTTTAGGAAGCGCTAGAGGGCAATACAATGGGATATACAAATCTATTTTACATTCTGGCAGCTATTCTTTTCATCCTGGGATTAAAACGACTCAGCCACCCAAAAACCGCCCGCGGTGGAAATATCATGGCATCGGTTGGGATGCTCATCGCCATCATAGCGACGCTTGTCGCATCTGATGTTCTCGATTATAAGTTAATAGTGATCGGGATGATCATTGGATCAATTATCGGAGCAACATTTGCAATAAAAGTAAAAATGACCGGTATGCCGCAGATGGTAGCCATATTTAACGGATTTGGTGGTGGTGCATCGGCCCTTGTCGCCTCCGCTGAATTTTTTTCAAAGACAGGCGCTGGGGCTGAAACATCCTTTTTACTTTCTACAATCGGATTAAGTGTTCTTGTAGGCACACTTACATTCACTGGCAGTTTCATAGCATTTGGGAAATTACAGGGATTTATCAGCGGACAACCGATCGTATTTAAAGGACAGCAGGTGCTAAATGCGCTCCTGGCCATGATGATGATAGCGTTCGCCATTGGTATGGTTCTCGTACCTGAAAATATGTATTATTATTTTCTCGGACTGCTAATTACTGCAGCAATCATTGGTGTCACTCTGGTAATTCCCATTGGGGGAGCTGATATGCCAGTTGTTATCTCACTGTTAAACTCATATTCGGGGATCGCAGCTGCTGCAACTGGTTTTGTTTTGTTGAACAACGGTTTGATCATTAGCGGAGCATTGGTCGGGGCATCGGGATTAATCCTCACAAATATCATGTGTAAAGGTATGAATCGATCGCTGGCAAATGTCGTATTTGGCGCAGTTGGACTTGAGCAAACTTCTACCTCTGGGACGCAAAAACAGATGAATATTAAAAGTTATTCAACTGTAGAAGCCGCAATGATTTTCGATTCAGCCGATAAAATCATCATCGTTCCTGGTTACGGTCTGGCAGTGGCTCAGGCTCAGTACGCCGTTCGTGAAGTCGCAGATTATCTTGAAACAAAAGGCAAAAAGGTTTTGTACGCCATTCATCCTGTGGCTGGGAGAATGCCCGGGCATATGAATGTATTATTAGCTGAGGCCAATGTACCTTATGATCAATTGAAGGATCTTGATGAGATCAACCCCGAATTCGAAGATTGTGATGTAGCCCTAATACTGGGTGCAAATGATGTTGTGAATCCTGCTGCCCGCCACGATAAATCAAGTCCAATTTATGGGATGCCAATCCTTGATGTGGATAAATCGCGGACGGTAATCATTAATAAAAGGACGATGAATCCAGGTTTTGCAGGTATCGCAAATGAATTATTTGGTTACGATAATTCTATCATGGTATTTGGTGATGCAAAACAGATGCTGACTGATCTTTTAAAAGATCTAAAAGATCTGTAATCTGATCTTAGCAAATTATTTTAATAAATGAATAGCCCTGCCAAGTAGCAGGGCTTTTTGTTCTATTGGAAGAATATCGAGGAGTGAAATGAAATCCCGCGATTGTCTATCTCTCAGTTTAGTTAAACCTGTTGGGAGATGGTTTGTCAAT
>JAZGBQ010000205.1:0-5460 GCA_036476435.1 Fidelibacterota bacterium | reverse complement strand
CACTGATTCTACAACCCGTAAATATCAGCAACGGGGAATTCATTATTTTTGTAGCAATATCTTCTTTAATGTTATGGGTCTCTCGCCACTTATTACACGCAGTCATATTTACATATTTTCCAGCCTACTTCCATGAAAATGTGCTGATCTTAGGTTTACCGAATTCATCAGAGTTTTATCATGCTGATACTCGACATAAATTTGGCAAGAATCTGAATATCGTCGGGTTCATCCATGCCGATAATAAAAGTTTCGGGGCAGACCGCAACTATTCAGGTCACATCGATGATCTGGATCAAATTGTCAATGATTTCAATATCAAACGTCTCATCGTCACGGGTGAATTCAATGACCTGCCGCCGGGGAAGCTCATTGAGCGAACCAGCGCGCTGAATATCACCTGCAGTTTTATAACACACACGCCGTTGAGATCCACAAATCATATAAATATCACCACCCTTCCCGAGCTATCAATTGCCGGCTGGAATCGCCTTCAGTTAATGGCTTTCAACTGGATCAAACGGCTCATGGACATCCTAGTCACAATCCCGCTGATCATACTGCATCTACCGTTCGCTATTATTATTGGTATCCTGATCAAACTTGATGACAGCGGCCCCGTATTATTTGTCCAAGAGCGCGTTGGGCGACACGGAACAAAATTCCGGTTCTTCAAATACAGGACAATGAGCATTGATACTGATGCCTATGCCGTATCGCCCGGATCACAGGAGGATCCCCGGATCACCAGGATAGGAAGATATCTCAGAAAATTAAGCCTGGATGAATTACCGCAGCTTATTAATGTACTAAAGGGTGACATGAGCCTAATCGGACCCCGTCCGGAAATGCCTTTTATCGTGGAGGGCTATGACTCGGTCATAAATCAACGCCACCTGGTGAAGCCCGGAATTACCGGTATTTGGCAGATAAGTGCCGGTCGTGAACATCCCATTCATGACCATATCGAATATGATTTTTTCTATATTGAGAATATGTCTTTGACCCTGGATATCATCATTATCATGATAACTTTCAGGTTCATATTTAAAGGACTAACGGCCTGATACTGATTGATAAGCAGATGGCTGCCAGCCAGTTAGTGTCAGCTGACCTTGGATCTACAGGGTCTTCTCGATACCCACCAGAATGACCAGGTTGGACACCCTGCGTTCGCTGAAACTGTAATTATCAAATCTCTCGATCTCTACTAGAGTATTGATGAGAAAGTCCCGAAATTTATATTGAAAGTGTAGTTTTAATTCGTACTTTACTTCCGGGATCCCGAGGGGTGCCGCGATGACACCCCTTCGTTCATAATTGATCATGGGTATGAGCGTCCAGGAATCTGCCACATAGCCGGCGAAGATCAGCATATCATCGGAATCGGGACCGCTGTGCATCGCCCAGTGGCGACCATCGTAACTGTTAAAATCGACGCTTTCTTTATCCTGAAACGATATTTTTGATTCACGGCCAAGATAGCGTAAATGCCAATATTTTTCCGGCAGAACATTATTTTGATACTCAAAACCAAACAGCAAACGTTCGTTATCAAACAGCCCCACTTTCCTAAATCCAAAAATCGTAGCGACGGAATGGTCAGGATGGCGACGCAGATCAACCCAGTCTTCGGCATGGTCACCCCTGCCCAATTCAAAGAAGAGGGTCAAGTTTGCGGTCGGGAAAACCACCCGCAGAAAGCCAATGATCATTTGGTCATCTGGCGACCAACCCGAGGGATTTTCTTCAGTACTTAGTTTTGACCTATAGAACACTTGGAAGGGCTGAATGATTGCCGATCTCCAGCTGATGATACTTTCCGGTGTGATAAATAATCGTGACAGGCCAACGGTCACGATGGGATCGGAGTAATAGGTCGCGTCAAGATTTAAGGCAGTGAAATAGGGCTTTCCCAGGTTCTTATCATCTAATCGTGAAAAGAAAAATTGAGCATTTAATCCAACCTTACGTATTCGCTGCTCATGGATCGTCCCTAATACCAGGTAGGGGAACTGAACGGTATTATTCGTCATGAGCAGGGAACTTTGCAGGCCTGCTCCCCACCACATGCTGGCATTGGAGACGCCACCTCCCAGCCCCCGGTAATGCAGGAATAATTGTGTCTCCCTCAAATTCAATTTCACCAGCGGCGACTGGTCATAGGTCCGGTTATCAATGAGCTTCGAGTAGACCCGGGGACGATCGGGTTCGATATAATCCAGGTTTTGATTAAAGAAGAAAAAGGGTTCAATACTGAAGGCGTAGTATTTCCCTGCACGTGAAATATTGAAAGACCGGAAATAACTCCAGCCCTTGCCGATCCACCGGTCGGACATGTTCTCCAGGTTTGCAGCGCCACTATTATAGGCAATTTCACTGCGGATCACCATTCTGAATTCGCGCGAATCATTAATAATAAAGGCCGGTGTCATCAACGGGATCACGCGCGTGTCGGCCGTCCTGAACATATTGATCTCGTAGGTCAGGCGCTCCAATGGGTCGGCAGGGATAGTTGCCTGACTCTTCAAACTGCTGATCAAGATCATTAACAGCAAAACCGGCAGGCGACTGATCTTTATTACCATTTTTAGCATTCTATAAGGCTACATATGTTACCTTAATTCTGCAGGAATTTCGCTCGTATTTCGTTGGTGTTCAACTGAATGGTGCCGGATAGGTTGCCAATAGATTGATTGTTTTGTATCGCAACTGGAAATAATTTCCATAAATCTTCTGCAACTCAAATGAAAAGCCTAATCCATAGTAACGTGATAGGTCACTTAATAGTGATAGTCTCACTTCTATATATTTTTTCCTGTGAATTTCCAGACGAACCGTTGGTTGAGGAGGACGACCTCGAATTCAACAGCGGCATGGAATTCGTTTTGATCCCAGCCGGTAAATTCACGTTCGGCGCCGGAGCCAGTACTATGAAGGTTGAATATGATTTTGAAATTATGAAATACCCGGTTACGAATTTCCATTATACCAAATTTTTAAACGAACAGTTGGCGACCAATAAGATCGTCATCGAGGACAATTCGGTCAAGGGATCTTACGCTGGTAACGAATACTGGCCGGCCGGAAACTATGAATATCTTGATCTTGACGATCCGGAGTGCCGCATCCGATATGAATCAGGAACATTCAAGTGGATCAATAAAGACGGGATAAAATATAAATATCACCCGGTAGTTGAGGTGACCTGGTTCGGAGCCAATGCCTACGCCCTGCATTACGGACTGCGGCTGCCCTTTGAGGTCGAATGGGAAAAGGCTGCCAGGGATACTACCGGTTACAACTATCCTTGGGGGGATTGGATCGATCACAACCGGGCAAATTTCTGGAACAGCGGCGACCAGTTCGATAATGGTACGACTCCTGTCTTTTACTTTAACGGTAATTACGGACCTCCAGATTCACCCAGCTCCTATGGTGTCTACGATATGGCCGGAAACGTCTGGGAATGGATGGTTCAAGGCGAGCATCATCTGGCAGGATACAAGCTGAGGGGCGGTAGCTGGACCAGTAAAAGTAGTTTTACTTCACAAGGTGGAGAATATAACCTGGATATAACTATCTGGCTGTCACGTAAAGGCAGTTTTTCACCGATCACAAGTACTGGTGACATTGGATTTCGATGTATCCGAGAATTTGCGGTTGATCACTGACCGATCACAGCCAAGCATTACAACCAATTACTGCAGGCTGGAGCTTGCTGTGACTTGTTAAAAAAGTTTCTTTTCCACGGAGAACCGTACTACGCTACCTCTCCGTTCGGCCTTGAAATTGCCTGAAGGGGTGGCATCGCCCGATCGGAATTCATAGTTATCCACGATCTCGTATTCGTAAAAAAGTGAATACTGGAAACCACCAAATTCAATTCCCAGTTTGGTCCTGAATTCAAACTTTACCTCCGGGAATCTGTTCAGTAATTTTTGTACATAGAGATCATCTTCCAGGATCATCCACCCGGAATACTCCTGCCAGAGGGTTCCTGCCGGGGCGTAAATCACCGCTTGGGGACGAATGATCCCGTGCCGTTCATAATTGAATTCAAATACTATCTGGTAGGGCTGTTTCAGATAGCCCAGTAGAAATAGGAAATCATCGGAATCAGGGCCACTGTGAGCCGCCCAGTGACGACCGTCATAGCTATTGAAATCAAATTGACTGAGCGAATACCAGTCCGGATCCCTGAGGGTGCCCCAGAACTTCCCCCGGGCTAGATTTATATACTCGAAGCCCAGGATGAGATGTTTTAGTCCAAACAACCCATATTTTCTCAATCCTAATACACTAGCGGCACTGTGATCGGGGAAGCGGGCGAAATCCAACGAGGTTTCAGGTAGGTTCTGCCGGCCGAATTCCCAGAACAATTTTAATCCGGCTTTCTGAAAATCAATGTTCAGATAGACAGCCAGGGTTTCATCCCAGCGTTTATCGTCCGGTGTTTTTTCGTTAAAGATCAGCGGTAATTTTGCCGCTTCCTTCCAGGTAATGCCGGGAGCGACCAAACTCCCTCCGGACAGGAACGCCCGGGAAAATCCAAGAGTGAAGCGGGGATTTTTATGCAGTGTCGTTGTCATTATAATCGCCGAGTAGAAGGGAGATCCATTCGTTTTATCCAGCTTTGAAAAAATATACCTAAAATTCAGACCCCAGTCTTTAATCCGTTTTTCATGCACCGTGCCCAGCATATAATGCCTGAACCCGGTTGTATTACTGGTCATTGTAATAGAACTGTGGATCCCGGAACCCCACCACATATTTGCATTGGAGATTCCTATGCCGATTCCCCGGTGGTGGAGATAAAATTGTGCTTCCCTGATCCTGGGAGTGACAACCGGAGTATCATCAAACGGCCGGTTATCATTCAACCTTGAAAATTTTAACAGGCGTAAAGGTTCATAGTATTCCCGGTTTTGACTGTAAAAAACCATTGGTTCAAATGTCAGCACAATATACTTATTCCAGTAAGAGAAGTTCATGGAATTGAATCCACTGAAACCCCTGGCTATCCAGAGGTCAGCTGTGTTTTCAAGATTTGGTGCCGTGGAATTGTAAAAAAACTCTGATCGCCAACGGAAGGACCAGGACCCATACGGTGACCGGTCAGGATCAAAATGGGGTCTTAGTAACAGTGGCTCTGATTTATCAAAACCGAGAAAATAGGACTGCTCGGAGGTAAGAACGTCGAGGGGTTCAGCCGGGATATAAACCTGGGCTGGCACTGAACCCAGGAATATAAAACCAATTAATGCCGTTCGTACTCGGGATGGACCAAATTTCATATGCTAACCGCTTATCAGTAAATTGATTGTCATAATTCCCTTATCGCCCATCAATTATTCGACCATAGTTCTCTAATATCTGTTCGACTGCCTTTATGTTAATTCCATGATTATAATAATTGTTAAGTAAACTTAATATTTTACATTCATTATTATATGAAAG
>JAZGBQ010000204.1:0-4425 GCA_036476435.1 Fidelibacterota bacterium | reverse complement strand
TGCCCTTGGAATAACACAACAGCTTCCACTGGACGAAAAGCATGGTTACTCCAAAAAATACATCGAAGGTAGATTGGCGATCATGATGGGTGGCAGGGCCGCGGAAGAAATAATCTTCAACGAGCTTACAACTGGTGCCGGGAACGACATTGAACAGGCAACCGCTATTGCACGAAAAATGGTTTGTGAATGGGGAATGAGTGAATTATTAGGACCTATGACTTTCGGCAAGAAAAATGAAGAGATATTTCTCGGTCGAGAAATTCAGACGCATCGCGATTTTAGTGAAGAGACTGCCAAAATGATCGATGAAGAAGTAGTCATGATTATCAGAAAAGCCCAGAAAACAGCACAAACCATATTGAATTCTGAAATTAATGTGTTGCACCGCATGGCAGAAGAACTCTTGAATTATGAGACCATAGACAAAGTTGATATCAAGAAAATCCTGTCAGGAAAGAAAATTAACAGACCAAAAATTAATAGCAAACACCCTGCCAAAAAGAAAAGCGGCGGTTCTACTAAGAAGAAGAGTGTGCAGAAGCCCGTTTCTTGATTGGAAATCATTTAAGAGATTTTATGTGATTGAAAATATTGTGTAATTATCCGGCCGGATGAATACAAGGCAATTCCAGTCCTGGCTGCACAATTCCCGGCACTCGCCGTTGATAATGGGCATACTTAATCTTACGCCCGATTCCTTTAGTGGTGATGGCTTATTTATGGACGTGGATAAAGCTGTCAAACACGCACTAATACTGGAAAAAGACGGAGCCGATATAATAGATATTGGGGGGGAATCTACACGGCCGGGTTCAGAATCGATTGATATTCAAGAGGAATTGGAACGTGTATTACCTGTAATAGAGAATCTACGTGAGCAAACGGAAATGTTAATATCAATTGACACATACAAAGCACAAGTGGCAGATCAGGCTATAAAAGCAGGTGCAGATATCATTAATGATATAAGTGGTCTAATGTTTGACAAACAAATGGCCGCTATTAGTGTGAAGCATAACGCCTGGGTAGTTATCATGCATATTAAAGGTACTCCAAAAGACATGCAGGTAAATCCGGTTTATGAAGATTTGATTAAAGAATTAAAAGAATATTTTATAACTCGGATTAACTATGCAGTAGCCATGGGAATATCGCGGGAGAAGATAATTGTCGATCCTGGGATTGGATTTGGAAAAAAATGGAGGGATAATTTTATTCTAATCCGAGAACTTAGTGTTTTTAAAGAACTTGGTCTCCCGATACTGGTAGGACCCTCAAAAAAATCATTCATTGGTATGGCACTTGATCTGCCTGTTGACGATCGCTTAGAAGGAACTGCAGCAGCGGTAACAGCCAGTGTTCTCAACGGAGCTGATATAATACGTGTCCATGATGTGAAAGCGATGTCCAGGGTTATTAAAATCAGTGAGATGATCAAAGGAAACAGATCTTGAATCCTGTATGGATCACCTTGGTGGAACGTTTCGAATGCTTTAAATTCAATTGCATAAAACATCTTATATGAGTAATTGACATGGTCCTCTTTAAAATCGGTTTTTTAACAGTTACGCTTGTGGATCTTTTGGATCTACTACTTGTGGCTTGGATCTTTTTTAGAGTTTATCATTATTTTAAAGGGACCCGAGCAGGGCAAATGCTCGTAGGCCTTATTATTTTGTTAATCGCCTCTTTCGTATTCAACGCCTTCGGTTTAAGTGCCACTTCCTGGTTAGTGAACCAGTTTCAAACGGTCTGGGTTGTCGCATTTGTTATCTTATTTCAACCTGAAATTAGAAGGCTGCTGATCTACGTCGGCCAAAATCGATTCTTCCGGTCAATATTCAGAGTAGAAACATCAAAGACGATAGAAGCTATAGTTGATGCCACCAAAGAATTAATTGATCGCCATTGGGGAGCCTTAATTGTTATCCAGCGGGAAACCGGATTGCGGATGTATAAAGAAGCTGGAAATCCGCTTAAAGCGGAAGTAACGAGTCCCCTGCTGATATCAATTTTTAATCCGACTTCACCACTGCACGATGGAGCTGTAATTATTCAAAATGATATTATTGAGGCAGCTTCATGCATCTTACCCTTGACTGAAAGTGCAATGATCGATCCAAGTATGGGAACCCGTCACCGGGCGGCGCTTGGACTTTCTGAAGAAACCGATGCCATCATACTTATCGTCTCCGAGGAAACGCAGCGTGTTTCAGTCGCTGAAAATGGTCGTTTGGCGCACATTGGAATGGATGAAATGGCGCTGCGCCGATATTTGAATGATAGACTGTTTATATCTTCTGGCGATTAATTTTAAAGAATATCTGAATTATGGATAAATCTGAAAAAATAAAACACATAAAAAGGCTTAGTCAGAATACAATGGTTCAGCATATTGGAATTGAATTTACTGATATCGGTGATGATTTTGTTTGCGGTAAGATGCCGGTGGACCATCGAACAAAGCAACCTCTGGGAATGCTCCATGGTGGCGCCTCCGCTGCATTTGCCGAAACATTGGCAAGTGTAGCCAGTACATTGCAGGTTGACTTGGAGAAACAGTATTGCGTCGGTTTAGATATTAATGCAAATCACATTCGAAGCGTAAAATCAGGTTGGGTATTTGGTGAGGCTAACCCCATTCATTTGGGGAAAAAGACTCAGATCTGGCAGATCAAGATCAAGAATGAGAAAGGTGAAATGGTCTGTATCAGCCGGATGACAATGGCTGTATTGGATCGATCCTGATCGGATCGTTGGATGTATCCGGCCCCCTAATTGACTGGCCAAATGGGATATCCGCTAAAATCTTTACAATTTAATACTAGTTTACAAATTGGAAGTAAATTAGACTGCTCAATATTTTGGTGGAGATTCCCGAATGAGCAAATCCCACATATTGGGATTTCCATGTCCTCAGGGCAAAAGTTGGATGCTGCCACTCTGAATTCGGACCGATATGGATTTGTATTTCATCCGTTTTTCTCTAATACTCAAAACCCGGAATACTTTTATCCGATCAACTGGCTTTTAGACGCAGAAACAGCCGCACTCAAGGTTATAGGAAACGATGTAACCGCTGAATATACAAAAAAGATAAATGCTGCTGTACAGCATGAAAATACTAATTATGAACGACATACAATACAAAGTAAGAATTATTCTGACCGACAAAATCTTGGAGGAGAAAAAAAGGAATTCTTGAAGCTGGCAGCAAATGCTATTTCAGAAATTGATGCAGGAAAAATTAGAAAAGTTGTACTGGCAAGAACAAAGAGAATGGATCTGACCGACGGTACCGAAGTCGCCAAAATCTTTGAAGACTTGTGCAGATTTTATCCGGAAGCATTTGTATCAATGGTCTCACGACCAGGGGCAGAGATCTGGATCGGAGCAACACCTGAACCGTTCTTGCAAAGCATTTCAGCAGAATACAGTGCCATTGCATTGGCTGGAACTCGAGTTAAATCGACAATTCACAAAGATAATGAATGGAATAATAAAGAAAAAATTGAACAGGAATTAGTGGCAAAGTTTTTTGAAGAATCGTTGACCGAGTTTGATATAAAAGGCCTGGAAATAAAGGGACCAAATACGATCCCAGCCGGGCACCTTGAACACATTCAAACAGAATTTCGTTTTAGAATAGGTGAACGTCCTGATTCAACTTTTATGGAATTGATTCAAAAATTGCACCCCTCGCCGGCGATATGCGGATATCCTAAAGAAACGGCTATGAATTTCATTAGTGAATATGAATCCTTTGATCGGTCTTTTTTTTGTGGATTTCTTGGTCCAGTAAATAGTGAAAAGAAATCAAGTCTTTTTGTGAATATCCGGTGCGCACAGGTGTTTGGGGATGCAGTAATAATTTACGCTGGGGCAGGGATTACAATCGATTCAGATCCAGTAAAAGAATGGGAAGAAACTAATTTGAAGTGTGATACAATAATAAAAGCACTTAATTTTTAGATGTTATGTCCAATAATCCCATATTTAATCTTGTCGCGATACTTGCACATTTGAATGTAAAAGATGCGATTGTTGCGCCCGGATCGAGGAATGCACCCTTATCTATAGCTTTGTCAAGACACCCGGACATTACTATTCATAGTGTTCCTGAAGAAAGATCTGCTGCATATATTGCAATGGGTTGCGCACAAGAAACAGAGATGCCGGTTGTTCTGGTTACTACGTCCGGTACAGCAGCACTTAACGTTGCTCCTGCTGTGGCTGAAACATTTTATCAAAAAATTCCTCTAATCATCGTTACTGCAGACAGACCGCCTGAATGGATTGGCCAGTTGGATGGGCAGTCTATTGAACAAAATGGAATATTCAAAAATTATATTAAAGGAGAATTCTTTATACAGACGGATCTGACCCATAAGGATGCTTTGTGGCATATGGAACGCCTTACAT
>JAZGBQ010000203.1:0-5553 GCA_036476435.1 Fidelibacterota bacterium | reverse complement strand
CAATGCATCATACATAGCTTTTAACTTTTCCTGTTTAAGCTGCATTTTAAATAATAACCTGTCCGTGTTGAATTGTTTATTATTTTTATTTGTGCCTGGATTAAATAATTGATTGTATTCTTTTATGAAATCAGAATGTTTTGTCTTATGATTAATACCAAAGCATTTCAAGTCATTTGCTTCAAATATTAAAGCAACCTGATTCAAGGATAATTTATAAACCCAATGCTTTTGAATAAGCTCTGACTGAGTCTCTTGAGTTTTTATCCCTAACTTTTTCCTTATTTTCTGGAGTGTTTTCATAAATTCTATCTCCATACCTACCTATTTGATATTTCGAATAATCAACATTCGAATCAGTTGTAACTTGATTTCCTGAAAATTTTGTGTTTATATTGGCATACAGATTACCGGAAAGCCTTAAATCAACAACACCGAAAGGAGCCTGTGATATACCTGCTTTAAGGTTAGCATAACGCAATGATGCGTAAATACCAACTACCCGCTCATCCCCGGCAATTCCTTTACTCAATTGTTCCCGAACGTTATCTGCAATTAGTCCTGAATTTGATTTTGCAACCAACAGGACTAATTGCTTAACGTTAATTCGTTGCGCTTTTCTTGCTACTTCCCTTAGTCCCATCCTTTAGCTTTTTTGCAGCTAATTCTTCAGCATCTTTCATGCCAGCATCCCAATCAACATCGGAACGCTTTTTTTTCTGACATGCAAGCCATTCTGCCTTATCTTCAGGTGCTAATGCTACTATCCTGGGACTGATTTGTACTTTCTTCTTTTTCATGATATATTAATTTTAAGTTACACCCTCAACAGAAATATACCCAGATAAGTCCGTGGTATCAGAACCAGATATAATATTGACTCTAATAACCGCAAAGTCATCATCAACCAAATCGGCAGGAACAGAATCCTTTTGAACAGTCAGGGTATAATCTCCAGCACCATCTTCTACAATTGCCGTAACGGCTGGTGTGTCAACATTACCCAAACTTTCATTTTCATCCCAATCCACCAGTAATATGCCGGTCTTATTCGACGCACACCGATTGTTCACATGAACAGTTTGGTCACCAGCAGCATAAACAGCTGTAGCAACTAAGCTTAAACCGTTTGGCATTGCCGTATGAAGTTCTGCAATATCCCAAACAGGATCAAAAATAAATTGATCTTTTAACTGTTGTTTGTTTGTATGATTTACAAAAACTTTAAATGCAGTTGTCGCATCGGTTTCCTGTAATAATTTAGAACTCGCTGTTATATTGCACTTGAAAGGTTTAAAGTAACCAATCTCAGTGCCTGAAGTATCAATCGATCCCAATAGTGTGCCGTCCTGTAATTCGTAAAAGATACCATAATTTCCACCTTCCAGCGTTTGTAAAACTTCTTTGAAGTCGCAAAAGTTTGAATCTAAGAAAAATTCAAAACTTGGAAGTGGTGTACTTGTGATCTTTTTTGCTTTACTAACTGCACCTGTTACTACATTCGGGTCGTCTGTAGTGTTATTAAAACTATCTAATCCGGCTGCGCCGTGATTAGTTAAGTTTTGTTGTATGTCAGCTTTCCATCCTGAAAGGCTCTTTTTACCTGTGTACGAATAGGATAAATCCTTATCTGTAACCCAGACATTTAAAACCTCCTCCAATGGAATCTGACAATCCCCGTTTACTCCACCTGGGAGTAATACATTACATCCTGCCATATTATTCGCAATTTATTTTATATTTAATCGTTGTATTAATTCTAAATATATAAAACGGCTGATAATCATCCGTAGGTTTTACCCCTGTGTAATCATCAAATGCCGTTATACCTCTGACAAGTCCAGTGATGCTTTTAACGCTCCATTTTTTCTTAATTAACTTAATTACATCTTCATGTGCATATTCAGTTGTTCTTTCTCCTGCCGCTGTCTCTGTTGGATAAAGCTCCGCAAGATTTAAAGCAAACTGAATCCACACATCTGATATAAATTGGTTTTCATAATCTTCACTTGGCTGAACATCGAAAAAACAAATACCATCTTTCATGTCATCTGTAAGAACATCTTGGTAATCAATTGGAGCCACAAAATTCATAGGCATAATTCCATCACCTTTTATTTGTCGAAAAATCCGACCGTAAAAAGTAACATCGTTGCTTGTCCATAAATTACTTTCAAGAAAACTCCTTAATTCCTCTATTCTTACATCAATACCTTTCATCTGGTACGTGTTATGCTCAGAATTCCTTTAGGGAAATATCCCCGCTGAAGTCTGTCGATTTCTTTCCTAATGCGATTAATTTCACCCGTTAACTTATCTCCAAGACCTACTTTCTTAATTCCGGTTCCCTCTGTTGTTCCTTCAAGTTCAACTAATATTCTGTTCATCATTGTATCCCCTTCCCGCTCATTGCGGTTGGTTCTCAGTGATGCCATTCCAATAGTTAAAGCTTGTATCTGGCATTGCATTTGTATTGCCTTGCCAAATAGGAATTCATTCTGTAGAATTAAATCAGTATAGTCATAGAAAACAGTAAAATCGGGATTTAGCCCCCAGCTTTCTTCTGCGCTTTCAATGAGAGTAAGATCGAACAAATCTCCACTTGTTGCATCTGGAACCTGAATGTTTTGAATACATAAATGCGTAATTGCACTTTGCACGTCAGCCCCTTCGTAGTCCCTTTTGAATGGAAGAACACTTACTCCCTGGGTGAAATACCCATAGTAAAGATCCCCCATGTACAACGGTGATTCATTATCTAATCTCCAATTTAGTTCAATCTCCTGAAGATCACTTGAAATTGTTACCAATTGGCTTTCAATTATCGCTTTTTTATTCGAGTTATACAAAACCAGGGTAATATTCCCGGCCCCACTAAACTCTAATAAATCGCGCTTAATCTCAATTGCAACATTTTTCGTGTTATCCTTTTTAATCTCATAACCCACGAACCCAACGGGCAGCGAATCAGTATTGATCTTATTGTTTGCAAAACGATAAAGCACTTGCCTGTCAATAAAGTCAGGCTGATTAAATACTTTATCCATCACATCAAGGATAGCAGTCTCCTGAAGTTTAACTAATTTGTCATTGAAATTTGCAGCAGATATTCCGGCATAGTCCTGTGAATCCTTAATATACTCAACTTTTGCAAGTTCATTTTCATTCACAAAACGACCGGATACTGAAGCTAAATTAGTAGCATCCAATATCGCGTAATCGGGATTGTAAGGCTGTTGCCAACCTACAATACCCGAAATAGCTGATATTTTAGACCTGTCAAACATAGTTACTGAAACTTATAACTGATATTAATCAGTGTGGTATCTCCGATTGTTCCAACCCCAGCGACACGATAGTATTGATACGGATTTTTTTCAACAACCCAGTTAGCCACCAGTGCATCTGTAATAGTTACCTGATTCAGATCTGTACCGGTTATACTTGCTTGCGGTGAAGCCGTAACGACTCCGCCACTAACACCATTGATAAATACAAAATTCGTATTATCAAATGAACCATAAAGCGCTAATGTGCCGTCCGAAGTTCCACCAAGTTCCGTACAAAGAGCCGTAATGCTCAATATATCATAATTAGACCTTAATTGAACAATAGCAAAGTTAACAGTCTCAGCACCTTGAATTGTATCAACGGTAACGGTGTTGATTGAATTCCTGCTCTGTGCAAATGTTGATAATCCCATCAACACAATTGCAATAAATAAAATTATCTTTTTCATTGTGTTAATTTTTAAGGTACAAATGCAAATGCTTGCGCTGGTGTCTCATCCGCAGTAGTCAAAGGACTTAAGTTAAATGAATTATACACAAAAATTTGTGATTCAAATTTAACATCCTGATTCTCTGAGTTATTAGAGCTTTCGTCTGCCCTGGCTGGATATTCATGAGTTCCCAAAGTCATACCGGTAGATGGATGAATAACGGTTCCATACTTATTGACTTTAGTTTCAATTCCATTTCTGTTTTGAACCGGAATCCAATCCAGTGTAGCGGCCGAACCCATAGGAACAGCAATCCAATATCCGGTAGCATAACTCAATGCAACTGCCAATGCGTCCAATTCAACGGATTTGATAAACTCAATTCCTGAAAACTGGAAAGACAAATTGTTAGAGTTACCTCCACCCTGGTTCGCCTGTGCTTCAAATTTATTAAATGCAACAGTATCACAAATAACAGTCAACGGAACCCCGCGCCATTTGTTTGTATCCATTGTTGATTTAGTGATCTGAATTGCACGCCATCCAGTAGCGTTGATGTTTGTCACATCTTCAGTAACTTCGAATACATCATTGGTTCCATTGAAAGTACCTTCACGAGTTGCAGTGTTTACACCTGAACGGTTACTATGAATAAAAGTAGCTGCGGCACTTTCGAGCCCTTCAGCAAAATTAATATTCACATTAATCATTTCAGACATAACCTCATCATCGAGTGAGAATACTGATTCATTCGCTTGTTTCAATGAAAAATAGAACTTATCATCACGTACAACCCATGAAGGAACAAGCACGCTTGAATCTCCTTTTGTTCCGGTATGATTATATGTTTCTCCGCCTGTTCCTAAAGAACGGCTGGAACGGTTGAAGTAATTAACTTCACCTGTTGTCCGTTTCGCTGAGTTTTTGATTTCTTTGTGGGACGGAATCATTATCTCCGTGCTTCTACGCAAGAAATTAAAAACAGCAGGATCACGGAAACGTAATTCACCCCTTTGAAACATCTGGGTGATCTTTGCCTGGTACTTGACCAGGTTAGCTGCTGTGAAATTCGCCATTTCTTAATTTTTAATTAATAATTATTTCTTTATTCCATCCCTTGCCACTATGCCTTGCAGCTAATTGGAAAACTTTTATATTGCTATTTTATTTTCAAGCGGTGTTTCTTTGAATGGTTTCAAAGATATTTGATCTTCCTCATACCATCCACCACCATCATTATGAAAATCAACCCAATAATAATATGTGTCAAACCCAGAATCAAAAACAATAGTTATATTTGATGAATCATTATTAGCCCACCAATACACCTCATCTCCCTGTTTGTATTTTGGTTGTTTTTTCATGATTACATTACTAATGTTTTATCATTTATTCTTTTATTCATTTCCTCCGCGAACTTTTGTGTCCCCTCTTCGTATTCGCTGCCCTTTTGTTTCATTTCTTTAACAAGAGCATCATAGCTACCGGCTTTTGCGTCTCCCAGATCATCTCCACCTCCGCCTCCGCCATTATTTTTCTGAATTAATTCAAGTGATGTTAATTGAGTTTCAATAAATGCTTTAGGCTCTATTGGTTGAAGTGTTTTACTGTCTTTAACCATTTCACCCCTTACTGTTATGAATGATTTTCCTTTATCATCATAATCTAAATCAATCCCCGCTTCTGCTTTTAATGCGGATAGTGTTATTTTTTGATTAACCTTTAATCCTTCAGTTGGAAGAAAAGTTAATAATTCAGTGTCTTTTTTTGTTCGTGTTTCCTTTTCAGTTTGTCCATTCTTGTAAGTCTTGAACTCTCCTTCGAGTGTTTCG
>JAZGBQ010000202.1:0-9709 GCA_036476435.1 Fidelibacterota bacterium | reverse complement strand
CTGGATGAGAAAGTATATCTGCATGATCTGTTAAGAGAAATGGATAAATTGGGGGATCCATTAAAATGGATCCGCTTACACTATGCTCATCCGGCTCATTTATCCTCAAAAATGATTAATGATCTATCACAATTTGAAAAATTATGTCATTATATTGATATCCCAGTTCAGCATGCAGTAGATAGAATTCTTGCATCCATGCGGCGAGGTCTCAACAGTGAAGGGATTAAAAGAAAAATTGCTGAACTTCGGAGCAAAATTCCTGATATCCGTATAAGAACGACGGTAATTGTTGGCTATCCTGGTGAAACTGATCACGATTTTCATGGGTTATATGATTTTGTTGAGGAAATGCAGTTTGATCGACTTGGAATATTTACTTACTCCGAAGAGGATGGGACCATAGCAGCTGATCTTAAAGATGACGTACACCAATCAATAAAAAATGACCGCAAAGCAATATTAATGGATCTGCAGAATGAAATTAGTGCAAATAAGAATGCTGAGTTTGAAGGTCAAACAATTCAGGTACTAATTGATGAATTAGGTAATTCTGTGGCAATCGGAAGATCGGAATATGATTCACCGGAAGTCGATAATATTGTACGAGTCACGGGGGCAAAAAAGGTTGGTGTCTTCGAACAAATAAAGATCACTGGGTCCACTGCTTACGAACTCATTGGTACTATCGACCAAGTACGGTTTTGACTGTAAGTTTATCAATTAAAATCAGGTAAATACCCAACAACAGCTAAGAATTGAGATAATTAAGAGATATTTTGGGAATGATAAATGTCTAATTCTATCTCTATCGACGTTGACCAACACTGAACCTTTGACGTAAATTTAGCCATTATGGCAGAGTTTCAAATTCATAGTGATTTCAGTCCCAGTGGTGATCAACCCAAAGCTATCCGTGAACTTAGTTCAGGTATAAGAAATGATGTTCGTCATCAAACTCTACTTGGAACAACCGGTTCAGGAAAAACCTTTACAGTAGCGAAGGTTATAGAAGCAGTTCAAAAACCAACATTAATTATGTCCCACAATAAGACTCTTGCGGCACAATTGTATGGTGAATTCAAACAGCTTTTTCCTCAAAATGCTGTTGAATATTTTATCAGCTATTATGACTATTATCAGCCTGAAGCCTATTTACCAGTAACAGACACGTTTATCGAAAAGGATTTTTCGATGAACGATGAAATTGATAAACTTAGATTGAGAGCTACCAGTTCACTGCTGGAAAGAAATGATGTGATCGTGGTCAGCTCAGTGTCCTGCATTTTCGGGATAGGATCCCCCACTGATTATAAGAGAGAAGTCATCCATATATTGAAAGGAAAAACATTTGATCGTCGAGAATTGTTTAAACATCTGGTCAATATTCATTACCTAAGAAATGACCTGGTGCTTGAAAGAGGCAATTTCAGGGTCAGGGGTGATGTTCTTGAGATATCCCCAGCCTATGAAGATGCTTGCGTAAGGATTGAGTTATTTGGAGACGACATTGAAAGTATTGTGACTTTTGATCCGATAACCGGGGAGGTAATCCGTGAACTCGATTCTTTATTCATTTATCCGGCCAAGCATTTTGTTTCTGATCAGGGCACTATTAATCATGCAATTAAAGGTATTCAAATTGAATTAATATCAAGAGTGGAGGAATTGCGTGAGGAAGGTAAATTGCTGGAAGCCCAGAGAATTGAGCAACGAACAAATTTTGATCTGGAGATGTTACGTGAGGTAGGATATTGTTCCGGTATTGAAAATTATTCGCGCTACCTGGCACATCGGGAGCCTGGAGAACGTCCCTGGACTCTTATCGATTTTTTTCCTGCAGATTTTCTGACTGTGATTGATGAGAGTCATGTTTCTTTACCGCAAATCAGGGGCATGTATAACGGCGATAGAAAACGTAAGCAGACCCTGGTTGAATATGGATTCAGACTTCCCAGTGCATTGGATAATCGCCCCCTTAAATATGACGAGTTTATGTCTATTCAAAAACAAATAATATACGCTTCGGCAACTCCTGCCGAAGAAGAATTGAATTTGAGTGGCGGTGTGATCGTTGAGCAAATTATTCGACCGACGGGATTGGTCGATCCAATGGTAGTAGTGAGAAAAACAAAGGGTCAAATTGAAGATCTAATCGGAGAAATCCAGGCAAGGGCAAAAAAACAGGAGCGAACACTAGTAACGACTCTCACAAAACGAATGTCCGAGGACCTTGCAGAATATTTAAGTGGGTTGAATTTACGCGTACGCTATTTACATTCTGAGATTAGGTCGATTGAACGTGTAAAAATATTGCGTGATTTACGATTGGGAGAGTTTGATGTCTTGATTGGTATCAACCTGCTGCGAGAGGGTCTGGATCTACCAGAAGTATCACTCGTAGCTGTCCTTGATGCTGATAAACAAGGATTCTTAAGGTCAAAAAGCTCATTAATGCAGGTAGCCGGCCGGGCTGCAAGGAATGTGAATGGTTCTGTTATATTATATGGCGATACAATTTCCAAGGCAATGGAATATCTTATTGTCGAAAGTGGAAGACGCAGACAGATCCAGGTCAAATATAATCGAAAACATAATATTCAACCGACAACAATATATAAATCCAGTGATACAATAATGCAGACAACAGCAGTGGCTGATTCTTACAAGGAATATGTCCCGGGGTATGGCAAGAATGTGCGATTAGAAGAATTCGACCTCCTGGATAAGCAATTGGCACTTGATATGATGCGTCAGGAGATGTTGAATGAGGCTGAAAACCTTAAGTTTGAGCAAGCAGCTTTGCTCCGGGATGAGATTGAAAAACTTGAAAAAGAATTAAAGACTTCGGTTAAATAGAGTGGAGCCAATTATCCAAGATACAACTTATTCAAGATAAATTTAGGATTGAAGCATGAGCATATTAGTAACAGGGGGTGCTGGCTATATAGGCTCCCATGTGGTCTATGAATTAGGCGACGCTGGGTATGAAACAGTTATACTGGATGATCTTTCACTGGGTTTGATCCAAAACATTGATCAGAGAGCTGAATTCGTTGAGGGATCCACCAATAATCCCGCTGATCTGAAGCAAATTTTCAGTGATCACCATATTGAAACAGTAATTCATCTAGCGGCGTGGAAAGCGGCGGGTGAATCAATGGAAAATCCTACCAAATACGCACACAATAACATGATTGGGACCATCAACCTTTTAAATGCTGCATTAAATGCCACTGTAGATCAGATTGTTTTCTCTTCAACCGCGGCCGTGTATGGTTACCCTGAATATCTTCCGGTAGATGAAAATCATAGGCTTGCTCCAATTAATTTTTACGGTTTTACAAAATTATTCATTGAAGATATGCTTAAATGGTACAGTCAATTAAAAGGTTTGAGATTTGCTGCCCTGCGCTATTTTAATGCCGCGGGTTACGATGTAAAAGGGAGGATAAAAGGAAAAGAAAAAAACCCGGCAAATTTAATTCCAGTCGTGATGGAAGTGGCAACCAGGGAAAGGGAGGGATTTGAAATTTTTGGGAATGATTATGAAACGTCAGATGGACCCGGGATAAGAGATTATAATCATGTAAATGATCTTGCATCGGCACATGTACTTGCCCTGGAATATTTAAAAAATGAAAGCACAAATCTGATTGTTAATCTCGCTACAGGAGATGGTCATTCTGTCCTGGATGTCGTGAATACTACCGAGAAAATTTCAGGGAAAAAAATTCCTTTCAAAGTTGTTGGTCGGCGAATGGGAGATCCAGCGGAACTCACGGCCATCTCCAACCTGGCCGAAGATGTTTTAGGTTGGACAACGAGGTATTCCGATCTAAAAACCATTCTTCAGACCACGTGGGATATTTACAAAAAATAATGTGATTAATAGCAAGTTTGGAAAGATAATGATAGATATTAATCGATTAAAAAAAACATCAGGAATTATTGGTAATTCCGATGCTATATCGGAAGTACTGGAAATGATCACACAAGTTGGACCGGTCGATATCTCAGTGTTGATTACCGGTGAATCCGGAACAGGAAAGGAAATGGTAGCAAAAGCCATTCACTCGGTGAGTAAACGCTCCAGAGAATCGTTGCTAACCGTTAACTGCGGGGCAATACCGTCAGGCATAATAGAATCTGAATTATTTGGTCATAAAAAAGGTGCATATACAGGCGCCAGTGAAGATCGAAAAGGGTATTTTGAAAGTGCTGACAAAGGATCACTTTTCCTGGATGAAATTGGTGAAACACCGCTTGAAACACAAGTGAAGCTGCTGCGGGTACTTGAAAGTGGTGAATTCATCAGAGTTGGTGACTCCACTACTCACCATACCGATGTTCGAGTTATTGCCGCTACAAACAAGGATCTCGAAGAACAAACTAGGAAAGGGAAATTTAGACAAGATTTATATTACCGTTTAAAAACAGTGAGTATTCACGTACCGGCATTACGCCATAGAATTGAAGATCTGGGTTTGTTAGTAGAACGTTTTGCACTCGAATTCACTCGCAACAATGATATCGTTTATCGAGGTTTTGTACCTGAAGCGATCAAACTAATGAAACGGTATAATTGGCCAGGAAATGTTCGGGAGTTGAAGAATTTTGTCGAAAGTTTACTGGTAATGGAAAAGGGTGAACGGATAACTGCAGAGATTGTTAATCGTCAGCTTGGTTCCGTAGGGGGGAGTGTGTCTACTAATCCAAATTTACCGGTGTTATTGGATCAATCTCCGGAACAGGCTGAACGTGAACTGATACTGCGCCAGCTACTACTACTGCGTCAGGATGTTGGCTCTATTAGACACGTACTAGGAGTGGGAACATCAATGGACGGATTGGGTGAGGATGTTCGATACTTACCAAGATCGAAAGATGGTAAACCAATTTCGTATGAGATCGATGAAAATTCTCACTTAATGATAAGAGGTGAAGCAATCGGTGATATAACTTTGGAAGAATTAAATCGGGAAGCTATTGAGCGTACGCTTAAATTTTATAATAATAATCGGCGGGCTGCTGCAAGGTCCTTGGGAATGAGTGAACGAACATTATACAGAAAAATAAGCGAATATGGTCTCGAAAGGAAAATTAAATTACCTGATGAAAAATTGTAAAAGATTTACAATACTGTGGCTAGCAGTAGCTTTCATTAGCGCCGGGTGTGCTTTTTATTCAATGGCTGGTTCGATTCCTTCGCATATCAACAGCATCGCTATCCCCTTGCTTGATAATCAGACGTCCGAATTTGGGATTGCGGAAAACATTACCGATGATTTAACTGATAAATTCCTGGAAGAGAATATTCTTAAGATTGAAGATGAATCCGAAGCTACTTCAATATTAAGAGGAACTATTGTTAAAGTAGAGGATGCACCATACACGTTTAGTGAGGATGAAGCAGTAAAGGAATTTAGACTCAAGATATATCTGGATATTGAATGGTATGATGTACAGAATGAAATAGTGTTATTAAAAAAACAGTTCTCTGGATGGGGTGCCTATGGATTAACAGGTGATATTAGTAATGATGGTGTGGATAATGATGGCGATGGTCTCATTGATACGGAAGATAACGACGAATTTGGTGAGCCGAGAAGTTTTGCAACGAATATCGCTGTTACAAAAATTGCTGAGGATATTCTTAACGAGATCCTTACTTCCTGGTAAAGAGAATATGAATGGGAATGGCCAACATGGTAATGGTGTATTAACAAAGGAAATTATTGCACGATGAAGCAAGTATCTATAGCAGAATTAGAGAAAAATATCGGGAAAAAAGTAACCATAAAAGGATGGGTTTATAAGATTCGATCAAGTGGAAAAATATGGTTCTTACTGTTGCGGGATGGTACTGGGCTTCTGCAATGTGTTGTGGTCAAAAGTGAAGTAAATGAAGATGAATTCAAAAAAGAAGATATTCTTACTCAAGAGTCATCAGTTATTGTTACCGGCATTATTAGGAAAGAACCGCGTGCAGTTGGCGGTGTTGAGATGGGCATAGAAACTATTGATATTCAACAAATAGCAGAGGATTACCCAATATCCCCGAAAGATCACGGACCTGCTTTCCTCATGGATAACCGGCATTTGTGGATACGATCAAGAAAACAATTTGCAATTCTTAAAGTACGACATGAAGTGGTCCGTTCAGCGCGTGAATTCCTGGATAAAAATGGATTTACACTTGTTGATTCACCCATGTTTACTGCCAATGCTGTTGAAGGGACTACCAGTCTTTTTGAAGTGGATTATTTTGGTCGTTCTGCCTATTTGACCCAAAGCGGGCAGCTCTACGCTGAAGCAAGCGCCATGGCTTTCGGTAAGGTTTACTGTTTTGGTCCAACATTCCGCGCAGAAAAATCAAAAACCCGTCGACATCTCACAGAATTCTGGATGCTGGAACCGGAAATTGCCTACTGTGATCTTAAACAGAATATGGAATGGGCTGAAAAATTGATCCAGGCAATTGTCGAATCATGCTTGAAGAATTGTGAAATAGAATTGGAAATGCTGGATCGAGATATATCCATACTGCAAAAAGTAAAAATACCATACCCACGTATTACCTATGATGATGCAGTGGAAATAATGCACAAGAATGGAGTTGAGTTCGAATACGGAAGTGACTTCAGCGGCAGCGATGAGACCATCCTCGCTGAACAATTTGACACACCATTTATGATTCATCACTGGCCGCATGAGATCAAGGCGTTTTATATGAAACGAGATCCTTCAAATGATAACCTGGCATTAGGTGTGGATGTTATAGCTCCTGAAGGTTATGGAGAGATAGTTGGAGGTGGTCAGCGCGAAGAAGATCATGATACTCTCGTAAAGAGAATCCTTAAGCATGATCTTCCAATGACTCCTTTCAACTGGTATCTGGATCTGAGAAAATATGGCACCGTGCCTCACTCCGGATTTGGAATGGGGCTTGAAAGGATGGTGACATGGATTACGGGGATCAAACACATCCGCGAGACGATACCTTTTCCCAGAACATTATCAAGACTGGAACCCTAATTAATGAAATTTGAACGCAGGATCGCTGTATTTGGTGGACGGAACATAGATGAACGTCTTTACCAAGATACTGTGAAATTGGGACAGTTATTGGCGATGGAAAAGTGGCTGGTACTGTGCGGTGGAGGCGGTGGCGTGATGGAAGCCATAGCGATGGGAGTAAAGGCTGAGCAGGGTACCTGTGTGGGTCTTTTGAAAGGCATATCCATGAATGAAGCAAATCAATATTTGTCTATTCCAATAATGACAAATATGGGTATCTCACGTAATGCTCTGCTGGCGTATAACTGCGACGCTGCCGTTGCTGTATCTGGACAATACGGAACATTAAGTGAAATTGCATATGCCTTACAGTTGAAAAAGCCAGTGATCGGTTACAAGACATGGGATATTAAAGGTATTATTGAAGTAGATACTATAAACCAAGTAATAAAAGAATTAAAAGTATATTTCAATGGAAAATAGTATATCTGATTTAGCTTGTATTCGGGTCATAGCAAGTGGCAGAGTTCAAGGCGTCTGGTACCGAAAATTTTGTTTCGATCGTGCAAATAAATTAAATCTTGAAGGCTGGGTGAAGAATATGCCCGACGGTTCAGTGCAGTTAGTAGCACAAGGAAGTAGAGATAAACTTGATATACTCATATCGAAATTGAATGAAGGTCCGCCGTTTTCCAAGGTTGAAAATCTTGATGTTATCTGGCTGCCTGCTGATAATAATTTGGAATCTTTTAAAATTCTGTATTGATCCATGAAGATTGCTCTGTGCCAGATTAATCCTACTGTTGGAAAATTTGATTTCAATATTGAAAAAATAAGCCAGTACTACCAAGAAGCAATCGAGCGGAAGGCGGATCTCGTTGTATTTCCTGAGTTAATCGTATCCGGCTATCCTCCTCAGGATCTTCTTCTGGTTGAGGGATTTGTAGATCGTAATATTCGTTGTGTTGAATCACTTGCGAAGCAAACAACTATACCAATGATCCTTGGCTTTATCCGTAAAGAGGGAAGTGGGTTATTCAATAGTGCAGCGCTATGTTATAACGGCAATATTATTAATACTGCAGATAAGGTATTATTGCCGACTTATGATGTGTTCGATGAAGATCGCTATTTCCAGCCTGGAAAAGATCCGCAGGTGTGGACCATCATTACTAATGGTGAAACTGTAAAAATCGGTATCCAGATCTGCGAGGATCTTTGGGATCATGGTTACCACTGTAAAGTAAGTGAAATTCAGCAAAAACTTGGAGCGGAGTTTATAATTAATATTTCAGCCTCGCCTTTTCACGAAGGTCGATTACCAGAAAGGCAGCATCTGATAGAAGAGAAAGTGGCGATAACGGGAATCCCTTTTGTTTACTGCAACATGGTCGGAGCACAGGATGAGTTGATTTTTGATGGGGAATCTCTGGTATACAACAGTAGCGGTGAATGCATGGCGCAGGGTAAGGTATTTGAGGAAGATATCATCGTTGTCGATCTTAACAACAAACAACAAAATTTCAAGCCGATTCAAAGGAGCAGGGAGGAAAAACTATACAGCGGATTATGTCTTGGTGTTAAAGACTATTTTCAAAAGACGGGACATACTGATGCGTTGATCGGTTTGAGTGGTGGTATAGATTCTGCTTTAGTTACGTGTATCGCAGTTGATGCGCTGGGTAAAGAGCATGTTCATACATTAGCACTGCCCTCAAAATTATCCAGTGATCACAGTATCTCCGATGCTCGTGTTCTGACCGACAATCTGGGAATCAAAATTGATGTATTAAAAATTCATGACATTGTTGAACAATTTGAAGATTCATTAATGCCCTATTTTCAAAATACAAAAAAAGGTGTCGCTGAAGAGAATATTCAAGCGCGAGTGAGAGGTAATCTGCTGATGGCTTTATCCAACAAATTTGGTTGGTTGGTACTGTCAACAGGAAATAAAACCGAGCTGGCATTGGGATATTGCACGCTGTACGGTGACATGAGCGGCGGTCTTTCGGTTATATCTGATCTTTCTAAGACAGATGTCTACAAACTTTCGTATCAAGTTAATAAAGCGGCCGGGAAAAATATCATTCCTATTTCAATATTGGAAAAACAACCCTCAGCTGAATTATCTGAGGATCAAGTTGATCCGTTTGATTATGAAATTGTCAGTCCCCTTGTCGATTCAATTATCGAAGATCAAAAAAGCCCAAATTCTTTAATCAGCGACGGATATGATGAACAAATGGTATGGGATATCTACCGAAGAATAAGAAACAATGAATTTAAACGGCGTCAGGCTGCGCCGGGTCTCCGTGTCAGTCCAAAGGCATTTGGATCGGGCCGCCGTATTCCGATTGTCAACCATTACGATGGAAAATAAGCCTGGATTCCGACCTCGGAACAAATAATTTATATTAAAGTTATAAAGCCCTATGAAAAGAAAAATCCATCAAATAATCAGAAGCGTTCCGGTTTCCGATGGTGCCGGAGTCCGTCTTCGCCGTTCAATCGGTATCCCTCAATTGGATCACCTTGATCCATTCTTATTACTTGATGAAATCAAACACGAGGATCCAGGTGTACCTTTGCCCGGTTTCCCCGACCATCCCCATCGCGGTTTTGAAACCGTTACTTATCTAATCGAAGGAACTTTTCGTCATGAGGATTCTAAGGGTCATATAGGGAT
>JAZGBQ010000201.1:0-3255 GCA_036476435.1 Fidelibacterota bacterium | reverse complement strand
AATTATTCATCATCAATCTGCATGACCGCCAGCAAAGCTTCCTGAGGCACCTCTACTTTGCCTATCATTTTCATCCTTTTTTTACCCTTTTTTTGTTTTTCCCATAGTTTCCTTTTCCTTGATATGTCACCGCCATAACATTTTGCTGTTACGTTCTTCTTTAATGCTCTAATAGTTGTCCGGGCAATAATTCTTGGGCCTACAGATGCCTGAATTGATATATCGAACATTTGACGTGGGATGAGCTTTTTTAGTTTTTGACAGAGGGCAAGACCCCTGGGGTAGGCACTTTCAGAATGACAAATAAATGATAGGGCGTCAACGGGTTCTTTATGTATCAAAATATCAAGTTTTACTAAATTTCCGGATCGAAATTCCGCTAAATCGTAATCAAATGAAGCATACCCTCTTGATAATGATTTTAGTTTATCATAAAAATCGAAAATTATTTCTCCAAGCGGCAGATGATAGTGAAGTTGTGCCTTTTCAGGCGTCAGATATTCTGTGTTCTTATAAATTCCGCGCTTACTCTGGCAGAGCTTCATAATCCCACCAATAAATTCTTTGGGAGTAATGATCTCAGCTTCAACAATTGGTTCTAATACTTGTTCGATCTTCTGTGTAGGGGGCATTTTTGCCGGTGTATCCACTTCAACAACATCGCCGTTCTTTATTTTAACCTTATAACGCACATTTGGTGTCGTGGTCACAAGAGATAAACCAAACTCACGTTCCAGGCGTTCCTGTACTATCTCCATATGCAACAAACCGAGAAATCCTGTTCGAAATCCAAACCCCAGCGCTTCACTTGATTCCGGTTCATAAAACAAGGAAGCATCATTCAATTTCAGTCTGTCCAAAGCGTTGCGCAGCTGATCAAAATCATCAGCTTCTGCTGGATATAGTCCCGAAAATACCATCGGTTTAATCTTTTTATACCCGGGGAGCCTTTCTTTAGCAGCGTTTTTTTGGGTAGTCAACGTATCCCCCGCCTCGACATGAATTACATCTCGAATATTTCCTATCAGATACCCAACATCGCCGGAACGAAGCTCATCTGCGGGAACTTGTTTCAGTACAAAATGACCCACTTCCGTGATTTCATATTCTTCATCATGCGAGAAAAATGCCGCGGTCATACCAGGCTTGATAACTCCGTCGAAGACCCTTATATACGGAATCGCACCACGATAATTATCATACATGGAATCAAATATCAAAGCCCTATTAGGTTTTTGTGAATTATCTTCGGGAGCTGGTATACGATCAACAATGGCATTAAAAACCGCCTGGATACCGCTGCCCAGTTTAGCACTGGCAAATACTATCTCTTCTTCATCACATCCGATGAGTTCCGTTAATTGATTGGATACCTCGTCCAAACGAGCACTTGATAAGTCAATTTTATTGATAACAGGAATAAGGACAAGATCATTTTCAATAGCAAGATAAGCATTACTGACCGTTTGGGCTTCTACGCCCTGGGCAGCGTCAACCAATAATAAGGCTCCTTCGCACGCAGCTAAGGATCGTGAAACCTCATACGAAAAATCCACATGGCCTGGCGTATCGATTAAGTTCAAAGTATATGTTTGATCATCAGTGTGGTGATAACTCATTTGAATCGGATGACTTTTTATAGTGATTCCCCTTTCCCTTTCAAGATCCATGCTGTCAAGTACCTGATCCTTCATTTCCTTTCTTTTGAGGGTATTTGTATGCTCCAGCAATCTGTCTGCCAGAGTTGACTTGCCGTGGTCAATATGGGCAATAATGCAGAAATTTCTGATAAGGTTCGTCATCCTGTTTCCGATGCGTAACGATTCAAATTACACAAGCGACTACAATGTTACACTCTGATACAACCGAATAGCGCTCGAGATAACAAAGATCCGTGCAATTATACCAGGAAAATTACTCACCGTTCGTGAGTGTTTCTAATGATGATTTAAGCCCCGATATCTCAATCTAATCTCAAAGGCAGCCGGGCGATCTTTTATTACAGCGCATATCTAATCCCTATCAGCATATTATTCCGCACTCGTTTTCTGAACGATATTATACTGGAAGTTTTCCGACAAAATGTATCAACTTAATTGAATAATATTCGTCTTTTGATTAACATTATTTTCTTCATATCCGCCTGTTTATGTCTCAGGGAATCAAAAATCAGTTTTCAAATGGAAAACCAATCATTATAATTCAGACTTTCTTGATGAATCGAGGCTAATGATTGTCCATTTCCCCCACGACCATCATTGAAGAATGATTTTGTTGCGCAATATTTCAACGATACGGAATTTCTGACTGTAACCTTTCAAGGATATATCACGGATCATAGATTGAAAAGGAATCTGAACATCAAAAAATTTGTCATTACTCGGGTTTTCTAGTATCGTGAAGGATAAGTGGTTAAACCAAATCCGCGCCCTTGGTCCCGGATTACTTTGGGCTGGTGCAGCAATAGGCGTTTCACATCTGGTCCAATCAACCAGAGCTGGCGCTATTTATGGATTCACCCTGGTTGGGATTGTACTGATCGCCAACGTTTTGAAATACCCATTTTTTGAATTCGGACCTCGCTATGCCGCTGCTACGGGAAAGAGTCTGTTAGACGGATATAAAGAGCTGGGGAACTGGGCAATGATCATTTTTCTAATACTTACTTTTGGCACCATGTTCGCCATTCAGGCTGCTGTTACAATTGTCACATCCGGTTTAGCAGCCCATTTATTTGGGGTTTCATTAACGCCTTTCATATGGAGCCTGCTCTTGTTGTCAATCTGTATACTGATCCTGATCATCGGACGTTATCCATTATTGGATAAGGTAATAAAATTGATCATCGTTCTATTATCAATCTCAACTATCGTAGCAGTTGTCGCAGCTACCGGTCATGGCAGTTCCGTTCGGGCCGATTTTTCCAATCCTGCTGTCTGGACGATCTCCGGAGTGTCATTCATGGTCGCCTTAATGGGTTGGATGCCGTCCGCAATAGATATTTCTGTATGGCATTCATTATGGACCCTGGAACGCAGGAAAGAAACCGGGCATAAACCCAGCCTGAGAGAGTCCTTATTCGATTTCAAATTGGGTTATTTTGGAACCGCGTTACTTGCTCTCGGGTTCTTAACGCTCGGTGCCCTGGTCATGCATGGAACCGGTGAACAACTAGCCCCTGATGGAGCTGGTTTTGCCAATCAAATCATTGACATCTACGTGCGGACATTAGGCGAGTGGAGTCGTCCGATTATC
>JAZGBQ010000200.1:0-7539 GCA_036476435.1 Fidelibacterota bacterium | reverse complement strand
AGGAGTATTACACGTGTCCCATGTCAGAACACGCATACGTTGTTACAGAGGAGCCTGGGAATTGTCCTGTCTGCGGTATGACGCTAGTACAAAAATAAGTTAATTACTAAGAAATGAATAGTTATCTGAGCAGAAAAACCGGTTCAGTTTAATGGAGGAAGTTAAATGATTGAAAAAATTATAGAGTGGTCAATAAACAATCGGTTTCTTGTGATACTTGCCACGGTGATAATCATTGTCGGGGGTTTTTTAGCCATATCAACTACGCCGCTTGATGCAATCCCGGATTTAAGTGATGTGCAGGTAATTATTATGACAGACTATTCGGGACAGGCCCCGCAAGTTGTAGAAGATCAGATCACGTATCCATTAACCACGGCCATGCTAGCGGTACCTTTTGCGAAAGTAGTAAGAGGATACTCCTTCTTCGGAGTTTCATTTGTGTATATCATCTTTGAGGATGGTACCGATATGTATTGGGCAAGAAGCAGGGTTCTGGAATACCTGAATTTTGTTTCAGGAAAATTACCTCAAGGTGTAACACCGACGTTAGGGCCCGATGCAACCGGCGTAGGATGGGTCTACGAATACACTATAGAGAGCAATAAGCACGATCTTCAGCAACTCCGCAGTATTCAAGACTTTTACATGCAATATGAGTTAATGAGTGTACCAGGTGTCTCCGAAGTGGCCAGCATTGGTGGTTATGTTAAACAATATCAAGTAGATGTGGACCCAAACAAATTACTGGCCTATAACATTCCCTTAAACAAAGTAAAAATGGCCATTAAACGAAGCAATAATGACGTGGGTGGCCGACTGATTGAGATGGCTGAAACTGAATTTATGGTCAGAGGATTGGGGTACATTAAGTCCATTAAAGATTTGAAAGACATACCATTGGGAGTAAATAAAAATGGTGTCCCAATATTATTGAGGAATGTCGCAAATATTCATTTGGGTCCGGAACTGCGACGCGGTCTTGTTGAGCGCGATGGAATAGGAGAAGTCGTCGGTGGAATTATCGTAATGCGTTATGGCGAAAATGCATTAGAAGTGATTCACAAGGTAAAAGAAAAGATTGAAGAACTGAAGACCGGATTACCTGAGGGTGTGACCATTAAACCTGTCTATGATCGATCACTGTTGATCGAACGCGCGATTGACAATTTGAAAGAGAAGTTATTGGAGGAAAGTATAATTGTCGCACTGGTTTGCATATTGTTCCTTTTACATATGCGCAGCGCATTTGTTGCGATTTTTACACTTCCAGTGGGCATTTTAATAGCGTTTTTAATAATGAGGGTTCAGGGATTAAACGCAAATATCATGTCCCTTGGCGGAATAGCTATCGCAATTGGAGCAATGGTAGATGCGGCAATTGTCATGATTGAAAATGCACACAAACATATAGAAAGACGATCTGGTAAAGTCGACCATTGGCAACTGATTCTGGATGCTTCGAAAGAAGTTGGCCCGGCGCTGTTCTATTCACTGCTCATAATCACGGTTTCATTCATTCCGGTTTTCACATTGCAAGCTCAAGAAGGGCGACTATTTAGTCCCTTAGCCTTTACAAAAACATATGCCATGGGAGCGTCGGCACTTTTAGCTATTACCGTCGTACCCGTTTTAATGGGATACTTGATCAAGGGGAAGATAATGCCAGAGGAACGAAATCCGTTGAACCGATTCCTCATTCGGGTTTACCGTCCTATGATACGCTTTGTACTGCACTACCGAAAGACAACCCTGGTTATGGCACTGGTAATTTTATCAATAACTGTGTTCCCCTTGAAGAAAATTGGATCGGAGTTCATGCCGCCGTTGAATGAGGGTGACCTGCTATACATGCCAACAACAGATCCTGGAATATCAATAACCAAAGCAAAAGAGTTGCTTCAGCAAACAGATAAAATTATTAAAACATTTCCTGAAGTATTTCGAGTCTTCGGGAAAATAGGCCGAGCGGAGACCGCGACAGACCCGGCACCATTGAGTATGATTGAAACAACCATTATGCTAAAACAGCCGGACGATTGGCCCTCACGAAAGAGACTCGCTAGGTGGTATTCGAACTGGGGATTGCCCGAGTGGATTAAGTCTGCTCTGCATGTGATCTGGCCAGAAGCCAGGTCGGTTTCAATAGAAGAATTGATCACTGAGTTGAATGCCGCTATTCAGTTCCCGGGTTTAACAAATGCCTGGACGATGCCCATTAAAACTCGAATTGATATGTTAAGTACGGGTATCAAGACACCGGTTGGCATCAAACTGATGGGTGCTGATCTGGATACGTTAAATGCGCTGGCGGCAAATGTTCAGGCCATTGTGCAGAAGATCCCCGGAACACTCAGTGCCTATGCTGATAAGGTTACCGGAGGTAATTTTTTAGATTTTGAAATTCATAGAGCGGAAGCCGCCAGGTATGGATTAACGGTTGGAGATGTTCAAGATGTCATACAATCGGCCGTAGGCGGTATGAATGTTTCGTATACTGTAGAGGGATTGGAGCGGTACCCCATAAATGTTCGCTACAGCCGTGAATTACGTGACAGCATTCAAAAACTAAAACGTGTGATAATCCCAACACCAACAGGTGCGCAAATACCTATCAGCCAGGTAGCGGATATAGTCATCCGTAAAGGGGCACCCGTTATCAAAAGTGAAAACGCCAGAAGAACCGGCTGGATCTATGTGGATATTACAGGAATTGATGTAGGAACGTACGTAAAACACGCGAAAGTAGCTTTAGCAAAGGAATTAACCCTTCCAGATGGATACTCAATAGTATGGAGTGGACAATTTGAGTATATGGAACGGGCAAATAAACGCTTGAAAATAGTCGTTCCGGGTACATTGCTTATCATATTCCTGTTACTCTTCTTCAATTTTAAAAATGTCACTGAAAGTATTATTGTCATGCTCTCACTTCCCTTTGCCTTAGTGGGGGGAATCTGGTTCATGTACTTCCTGGGATACAACATGAGTGTAGCGGTGGGTGTTGGATTCATTGCACTGGCGGGAGTCGCGGCGGAAACTGGAGTTATAATGCTTATCTATTTGGATCATGCTTATATGAAAAGAAAAGAAAAAGGTAAAATGACATCGCTGAAGCAACTTTACGATTCTATAATGGAAGGTGCTGTTGACAGAGTGCGGCCAAAGATGATGACAGTCATAGCGATCATGGCGGGATTGATTCCGATTCTCTGGGGGCATGGTACCGGATCACAGGTGATGAAAAGGATTGCCGCGCCCATGGTAGGTGGAATGATCTCTTCGACAGCGTTAACCTTATTAGTGATTCCAACGATATACTATTTGTGGCGGTCGATAGAGGTAAGGAGAAAAGAAAAAGAAAATCATGAAAGAGATTAAGGCATAGTTTAGAACTCTTAGGGTCAAACAAGTAATAAATGGACTTAATAAAAAAAATCGGATTGAAGAATATTACGGTGATGAATGTATTGGCAATTAGAAAGGGAACGATTGGCCCAGAAAATTATCAGTATTCCACAGCATGTGGGGAAAAATTGAACGGCCAATACAGATATAATTACAAGCTGTCGTTGACCGCTTAGATTGACGTGGTAAACGATCACAACATGAAGGAGAAAGAGTGAGGACGCAAAAGCAAATACTAATGATTCTAGCGATCATTACATTAACTTCGTTTGGAATTTATGCACAAGAGTTAGAAACGATTGATAATCAAAATGAGACGGGACAATCTCTGACAATAGTCCCGGTAGAAGCTAAATATGTTTGTATGGGTATGGGAACCAATCGGGTGTTCAGCAGGGAACTTATACCTGCAGTATTAGGGGACAAGACCTATTATGGCTGCTGCGATGGCTGTCAAGCCACACTTTTAAAAGATCCAAACAGCAGAGTGGCGGTAGATCCCATTACCGGGAACACGGTGGATAAGGCTACCGCAATAATTGGAGCACTTCCCGATGGTATTGTGCATTATTTCGAAACCGAAGAATCCATGCAGGAATTTGCGCAGTTAATTCAGTCCAAAGAATAAATCTATCGACCTATTTATAAAAGGGAGAACAAGCGATAAAAAGATTGCTACACCTATGGTATGCGGGATGGTTTTCCCTTCGGCGTCGCCTATTAGTAATTCCATAATATACTAATTGTGACAGTCTGCAGAGCTCAATAAAGTTGATAAAAATTAGAAAAGTATTTACAAATTCGAATAATTTGAGTAATATTCGACCACACAGTCGAAAATTAAACTAATTATTCTGATTTTTTTTTCGCTGTAAAACTCCTATTAATTAGCTGAAAGCAGCCCGTCCAACACCGGGCTGTTTTTTTGTATATGTAACAATTAACTGGTGAGGAATATGTTTAAAATATGTCAGGGAGAATCGTCGTGAGGAGTGTGCGTTATAGCGCTTTCAAACGACTTTTCAGTTTGGGGAGAAACCGTAATATATCCCGATCTTCTACTTGATTTAAGATTGGATCAAGTTCCCTGAAATTTTCTTCGGTCTTTGTGCCTTCCAGCCAGCCACCGTTGATCAAAGCCCGGCGCTGGTATTCTTCGAATGATTTGAATTTGTAATGATTAAGTTTGAACAGGGCGTTGGCTTCACCATGTCGCAATACTCGTGGCTTCCCCCAAATAAATTTTTTGAAGATATCGATAACCGAAAATCGATAAATAAATTGATGCACATTTGAATACGAATAACGTCGAGAAATATATTTTGTATTACCGATACTTTTTACCATAGCCGTACCGCGATGCTCGATTTGCCCGATCCTCTTTAAATAGTTTTCAATGACCAGGCCAGATGGCTTTTTTACATGTCCGGAACTTCCGAAATTTGTCCAATTGACCTCGATCCCTTTGATATCATCACTTTTCAATTCATTTAATGCTGCAACCACGGAATCATGCTTATTAGATACAGGGTAAATGAACTCATCGAGATCGAGCATTATGAGGTACTGGTAATGTTGTCTAAAACGTAATAAGCAATCGCCATATGCCAGCTGCTGGATATTTAATGTATAAAGCTTATTGTGACTGTCTTTGAGCCCGGGCAAATTTGGGAAGGGTATCCTGGTGACAATCCCGATTTTTTCATAGGGGCTTAGCAGGTTTGTGCTTGATTTTTCAAGATCATTATCGTAAAGGAAAAAATGATCCACGCCCATCAATCTATGAAACTCGATCCATTCCAGGAGATAAGGGTCCTCATTTTTGAATATAGCGACGATTGCCAGAAAATATTGTGCATCCTTATTAAGAAGATCGTCTGATTGCAGATTGTATTTTTTACGAATGGTCTTAGAAGCGTAATGATGTCTTATCCATCTATGGTAGGCATGGAGGAATTTTCTGCTAGCATTTGTTAGATTCATATAATTCAACTCACATTGTTTATAAAAATAATAATAAAAATAATTCTACCATTATTAGCAATAAGATTAAATGACTGTTTAAAAAAACCTGTCAGCCAGTTAACGTTTATTAATCTACTTCAGGCTAATTATTTAACTACTCCTAATGTTAATTCGAATTAATTAAATGCTTTCAGCCGAGACATGACTTCCAATACTGCTTGTTTTTGTTTTTCTATCTCTGCCCGGGCTTTTTCCTGCTTACCGCTATTTTCTTTCATTTTCTTTTGTGCTTTTTCAATTTTCTTTTCGGCTTTCTTTATTTCTTTCTGATAATCCAGATGGTTGTCCTGAAGTTTTTTAAGCTTTTTCTCCAGGTCGGCTAACTCTTTTTCTTCCGATTTCAATTCTGACCGAACCATATCTTTTCGGGCTTTGTTGCTAAAATTCTGTAAAAAATCTGCGGCATTGGCGTATAGGACCGGGGTTCCGGACGAGGTAATGAAGGCGTTGCCAAGATCAAACCAGACGGAAAGCGTCGTGTGCTTTTTCCCTTTTGTGATCTTTGCAAAAATATTCATGGAACCGTCTGAATTAATAGCAGGAATGGTCACGTCTTTTGTCCGCAATTCCTTTTTCGATTTCTTTGTCTTGCCATATTTTTTCAAATAACTCTTCCAGGATTTCTCTACCTGTTTAGCACCAACATCGGCAATGACGATGGATAATGCATTGCGTGTACCGGTACTCATTTCTTTCTGTTGCTCAGTTACCTGAGCCCATACCGGAACCATGATAAATACAGTTAAGACAACGGCATGAATAAAATATTTCATAACTACCCTCTTTTCAAATATTGATATATGTTGATAAAAACCTATTAATTCACTATTCAAATCTAAACGACATCGAGGGTTCATGAAATCTTAAATATTCCACGGTACCAATCATGGAAAAATCAAATGATCTTCAAGTGATGGAATTAATGTAAATTAGTTACATAGGCGTGACCGTTTATAAGTCAATCCAGGATGTAGTGTGTGAGAACCAGATTCAATCTGAGCTTCATGGCTTTGAAGGATGTAGATTTTATTTTCTTAGGATAGATTCAGTGTTTCTTTTAATCAATTTTTCAGCTAGCTAATTTTACCTGGAAGACTAAATCTTAGTATAGATGAATTAAAACCTACAGGAAGAGATCACATGAAAATATCTATTGGAGCAAAACCGCTTGTATATCCTACACCGGTCTTTGTTGTGGGTACCTATACACCGGAAGGGAAACCGAACGTCATGACGGCTTCATGGGCAGGAATCTGCTGTTCGGATCCCCCCTGTATTACGGTATCATTGAGAAAAGCAACCTACACATATGGACTCCTCAAATCTGCCGGAGCATTTACAATAAATGTTCCTTCTGAACAATATGCGCGGGAGGCAGATTATTTTGGGAGTGTCTCCGGCCGCAATACAGATAAATTCGCCGATACCGGATTAACACCAGTAAAAAGTGACCTTGTAAATGCTCCCTATGTTAGGGAATTCCCAATGATACTGGAATGTACCGTGATTCATATCTACGAAATCGGATTGCACACACAGTTCATTGGCAGGATCGAAGATGTCAAAGTCGATGATGCTGTCCTTAATGCAGAGGGCAAACCGAATATTAAGAATGTCAGCCCATTCGTATATGCTCCTGGAAAGGGAGGTTATTATGCTGTGGGCGACCGCATAGGCAGTGCTTATTCGATAGGAGATGAATTTAAGAAATGAAAGCAGGCCGACCGATCGTAAAGTTCTTGCGAATTTTCACCTTATGTGATCTGCTAGTAAGCGCCGTATATTTAGACCTTTAGAAAATCGGGAGGTAGATATGTTTAATAAGAATTTTAGTTTCCGGGGAACAGTAATTCCAAATCCGGTTCTCATTCTATTTTTCATCCTTATGGTTTTTCAGCTGCCGGTATATTCGCAATCGAAACCATTTCAGATTGCCCTGGTCAATCCTGCCCAGCTTCATCCTGAAGAAATAAGTATTTCCGGATTACGATGGAATATAATCTATGGTAAGAATGCGTCCGTGACAGGCATTGATGTTGGATTTATTAACCACACAACTGAGGGATTATCAAAAGGATTTCAGGGCGGATTCATTGGCATTAATGA
>JAZGBQ010000020.1:0-2038 GCA_036476435.1 Fidelibacterota bacterium | reverse complement strand
CATTCGTGAAGAACAGCGTCGGATCATCAATCGGTATAACAGGTGAACTGCGTACGATCCTGTGGTCTTTCTTTATAAAAAAATCAAGGAATGATTGTCGAATGGCTTTGCTGTCCATCTTTCAAATTACGATAATTATTTTCTATCCAAAATGGATTGGTACCGGATGATTGGATTTTGTGTTCGGATTAAAATCCAAAACTAGCCTCAATAATAATGATATTTATCACATCATCATTATCATTTACATCACCATCCCCATTATTATCACGATAAGTTCGTTTATACGTATAATTCAATAAAATCCCTAAACCAAGTTTTATCCCAAAATTATAACCCATGATAGTATTTTCTGTTGGTTCAAATTTGAACGGATTGGGAACATTTCTTTGCTGATAATAGGCAGAAGCGTACTGGATCCGGCCTATGCCACGGGCTAATTCAACCGCCGCCAGAAAATTCTGGAGTGAACCATTCGTAAATGATCCCTGACCAGATTTCCATATCTCACCCGTTAAATTTTGATAGGTTGTTGTCAGCCAAACTGATTCTCCCAGTTCAAATTGAACGCGACCATAGTAGCCCTTCATCGTACCAATTCTACCCAAACCTGATTCTTTTGTAACTAGATGAATGCGGAACTCATTTTGATTTCCGATAGTCGTTAAATCAAGAGGCGACAGTATCGAGCGAGTGGTTTCGTAGGATCTGTTCCAGTACTCAAATTCAAAATTACCCTTTGGGATCATGCGGTATTCCAGGTTTAAAGATAAGGGCCCAAATTTAGTAGCTAGACCTGCTGGAATTAATCCGCTGCCGATTGCTTCTGATTTTGCCGTTACCGGATTGGTTGTTTCACCGATCAACTGAAGATATTGAGAGTAAACACCAACATAAATATTCTCAGTCTGTATAATCGCTACGCCTATATCCAGGCCAAAACCAGCAATCGCATCCGATTCTTCGTCAACATTTAATGGTTCATTTTTTAATTCAATATTTTCATCGGGAAGAGAGTCATAATAGGTTTCGTTGGAAAAATCCTCACCGACAGCATCTCCTAGTGTGTCCCAATAATCATGAATCACATCCAGGTCATAGATATCCGGAAATCCGTCGCCATCCCGGTCAATTTCAGCGACGTGATTATCAGCTAATCCATCACCATCACTGTCGATCCAGTAAGATCGATTATCAGGGAAATCATCAACCAGATCAGGACGTCCGTCATAATCACTGTCTTCCAATCCTAAATATTGATTCCGGTCAAGAACACCTGTTATTCCTATTGTGAGCAAGTTTCCAATCCCAGACTGTGCCCGGATTCCCATCAAACCTATATTCTCTTTAAAATCATTGACAAACCCTTCAAGCTCGAAAGATTTCCAGCGTAATTTATTTTCCAGTCCAATCTTTCGAATCTGTGGATACAAGAACCCATTCGTATAGTCAAAGACCAGTGCACCATATCCAAGTGTGACGCGGTCTAACATTCCTAATCTCAAATAAACTGGTTCATTATGCTTACCAAACTGGATAAACAATATTTTATCGATGAGTGTATTTTTAATTGCCTCATCGGTAGAAAAATCCCATTCATCCTGATGAATATTGCCGTCTTGATCAATATAAAAAAATAAATCCAGGGCGACC
Organism: Fidelibacterota bacterium; assembly: GCA_036476435.1. GTDB lineage: Bacteria > Fidelibacterota > Marinisomatia > Marinisomatales > JAHJCW01 > JAZGBQ01. Next base: position 385 of record JAZGBQ010000020.1, on the reverse strand, counting down.
CTAAATTTCCAAATGGGAAATACTGGCCTTAAGGCAATTTGACCCCATAGCTTATCATCAATGGTTACAATTCCAAGGGCTCCTTGAACAGACATAGAATTCTGAGCCTGTGCGAGCCCGAGAACAATAAAGCTAGATAAAATAATTGTTACACGCTTTAACATGAGATCTTAACCAGTGATAAATAATGGTATGGAGAATTTCGTCATCTACTTCAAATTAACGGTCGGTAATTAAAAATGGTTTCCATGAGGAAAACACCATAAGAAAGTAAAGAATATATTCATTATGAATCATTAATGGATTAATCTTAGTTTTTGAATGAGAATGAAACCTCAATACCATATCAAATCGTTTATCTGTACAGTCTTTGTCTCAGTTCTGT
>JAZGBQ010000002.1:0-2636 GCA_036476435.1 Fidelibacterota bacterium | reverse complement strand
TAATAGGATCCATATCAACAGGTAGCCCGTAAATATGGACGACCATGATAGCCTTTGTTCGAGAAGTGATTCTGGATTCGATATCATGAGCATTCATATTCCAGGTTTTTTCATCGCAATCGATGAGAACAGGAATTGCGCCTGATCGGATTATTGCAGCAGCACAGGAAATAATGGTGAAGGTCGGCATGATTACCTCATCGTGAGGACCAAGTTCCAGCGCAGCAATTGCAGTATCTAGAGCCGTTGAACCGCTGCTGACGGCGACACCAAAATCCCGACGAACAAAAGTTGCAAATTGTTCTTCAAAGCGACCGACGTAAGCTCCTTCCGAAGATATCCAACCGGTCTCAATGCAGTCGGTAACATATTTCTTTTCATTTCCTGTAAGAAGGGGTTCGTTTACAGGTATGAATTCATTATTTCTCATCGGGCAGCCTTATATTTTCCGGCGTGGTTCCGGTAAAACGGGTTTTCTCAGATTCACCAGAATACGGCCCTTGTTTTACTTCGATCATTTCAACCGGTTCGATAACTTTGAATCCATGACCGCCGCCTGCCAGTAATATAACATCGCCTTTACGCAGCACCCTGCTTTCCAAATATTTCTGCTCATCGCTATAAAAATCAACGCGCAATACACCGCTTTTAATAAAAAGAACTTCCTGGGTGAATTTTACCTCCCGGGGGAGAGGTTTGTGGACATGTGGTTGTATTATTTTCCCTTTTGGATGATGCATATATGCGAGTTGCTGTGAAAATTCATCAGGCGTAAAAAAATGAATGCCAGGCTCGTTAAAATCACCGGGGATGATAAGGGCTAATAATGTATTTTCATGAATAATTTTTTGTATCATTACGCGCCTCTTAGTTGCAGTGTTCGGATCCTTGACAATTTTAGCGGACGGACGTGCAGGAAATTTAATATTTTTAATAAAAACACTTTCCAGTTCACCTGAATTGCCGAAGATAGAATATCTTTGGCAATATCAAACCTTTGTGCGTTCATTGCCTGAGTCGCATTGTTTATTATATGCTGGTCAAATATATAGTGTCCGCATAGCTGTATAATATCCGTCCGATGTTTCATTATGATGTGTTGATAACCTAAAACAGAATTTTTCAAATTTCTTGAAATTGTCTCATCACTATGTAGTGCATATTTAAATAATGGTTCTCTTATATGAATAAATTGGCAGAATTTTGCCAGTTGAATGGATGTGTCCCATTCCTGATAAGAAGGTAAATCAGTATCTAATGTCCCTATTTTGTTCATGGCTATTTGTGAAGTTAAAATGCCTTGAAACATTGGAGCCGGCCTGGTCAGGAGCAATTTTAAGACATTACGACCCTGAGTAAATGGTAATTCCCAGACCTTTTCTTCTGGTTCTGATTGATTAATAATAATACAGTCGCAGTGGATGACCGTCCAAGGATCAAATTCAATCTTTTCAAGTTCCTGTATCTGCCTTTCAATTTTGTTAGGCAACCACACATCGTCTGAATCTAAAAAAGTGATCCATTTTGAGGTTACCGAATTTAATCCAGTGTTGCGTGCTGCCTGGGCTCCTTGTCGAAGCTTATGATGAATAACGTTGATTTTACTGCCGAATTGATCTAATACGACTTTAGTATCGTCATCTGATCCGTCATCAACGACGATTATTTCATGGGGCAATACGGTTTGAGACAGTACGGAATGAATACAATCACCGATACGGTCCCTGCGGTTGTGAGTTGGAATAATTACAGCTATATTTTGATCTTCGGTTGACAAAGTCAATCTATTTCCTTCTGTTTTTCACAAATGTACCCAATGAATAATGTAATTGGCCGATTCGAATAAAAATTTGAGTGAATACATCTATAATCCAATTCTGAATGAAATATGATTTTTGAAATAGTTTTGGTGAGAATTGAATTAGTTTGTTTATAAGATCGATGAATATTCGAATAAACAGTTTTAATGAAGCTGTAAAACTTGGTGTAATGTCATTGATTTTCCAATAATCGCGCCCTTCGGCATAGCCTCTTTTAAGATACCATAGAGGATGTAATTTGTATTTCGCTACAAGGTGGTAAACGATCAAGTCAGGGTCGAATCCAATTCTAAATCCTTTTGATCTTAATTTATTCTGTAAATGAATTTCCTCGCCATATGCGATTTTCGTACCCGCCATTCCTAGTGCATGTGAGAAGCCCCCTAAACTTTCAATGATTGATTTATTGATGGCCAGTACACCTCCGCTCAGGTATTTATTTTCGAGTATACCGATGTCAAAACGGAGTAATCCATTCGAACCATAGCGATCCTGAAACCATTTCGGTTTTGGGTATTTATGCCAGGGTAAATAGAGTCCGCCAATGCAATCAAAATTGTAATTCTGAATCGAGTTTCCTAATTGTTCGATAAAATTATTTTTTGCTTTTGCATCATCATCAATATATACAATCCAATTATACTTGGCATTCTTATATCCAGTATTGCGTGCATAACTGAGGCCTTGTTGAAATTCATTAAGAAGGCGAATATTTGAATATGTAGACTGAAAATTTTTAACGATAGCTTCAGTATTATCGGTAGATTTGTTGTTAACAATGAGAATCTCATAGGTCGAGGAATTAACGGTCTGTTC
>JAZGBQ010000199.1:0-5400 GCA_036476435.1 Fidelibacterota bacterium | reverse complement strand
GCTGCAAGTGTAAGAAAGGACAAGATCATTCCCAGATGCAGCAGTCTTTGATTCTTTGAGAATCTCCGCACACGGTATTTTGTTTTGGCCGGTTTCTTAATCGGACCTTCTTTTATTCTGAGGATAATCAGGCGGGTAAGCCATAATAAAGTGTGGCCGCCGAATATAAACAAAACACTTCCCAGCAGCCAGATCATAAACGTATTAATACCCGTAAGTAAAGGATTCCTTTCTTTATCATGAGGTGTGTAGTGCTGCAGGTATTGTACGAAATTCTCGTTAGCGTCCTCATGGCAGTTACTGCAGGTCTTAACAATCCGGATCTTACCAATGGTGGACAGCTCGTGATCGCTGGGAAGAATTGCATGGTTATCATGGCAGGACACACAGGTTGCAAACGCCTCACCCTGGTATCCTAACTGGTACATCTGACCGTGATATGATGTGCCATAACCACTGACGACTTCAGAATTCAGCTGGAATTTCATGGTGAGTTCACGATTTCCGTGACAGCGACTGCAAAGTTCGATGATCGATTGCCCCAAGAATTGTTCTTGAGATTTCTTGATCCTGCGTTCATCATGGCAATCGACGCAGCCGGGAGCTTCTTCATGTCCTCTTTCTTTAGATACAAAATGGGTCGATGATTCATACTCAGTTTGCTTATCAAAATGACAATCCCTGCAAGACTTTTCGAGCGCCGTATCGCTTGGGTGCCCCGGTGCCATGAAATGATAGGTATGACAGTTTCCACAATTGGATTCGATACCCTGCTCGATTTTTGATAATTCTTCCCGGTGAATATTCCCGTGAGCCTCATCTTCCCCAACGATGAGATTTGCAGAATGACATCTTATGCAGACCTGGTCTAATTTTATATCAAATACGCTGGTAGAAGCAGTCCCAACCATTTCGGTTTCATGACCGGTGTGACACACAACACAGGTTACCAGGCGCAGATCGTCTCCAATCTCCGGCCTGTGTATTGAATTTTCATAACCTCCATGACAGGTTGAACATACTTGATCCAGTCTTGCAACTGAGACCACACTTTCAGGATTTCTTGGAGATAAAACTCGATGTTTGGCATGACAATCGGAGCAAACAGGCGCTCGTAAATTGCCCGCTGCTAATTGTAGATAGTGACCGCTAAGATCATAATTAATAACCTTATCTTCATGACAACCCCGGCAAGACTCGGTAATTTGCAGCTTCCATTCAACTTCAGTAAACGATGTTCTTTCATGTTTATTATGGGGTGAATGGCAAGACACGCAGGTTACATCAGACGATTGTGTGATTTGATCCCAGTGTGCTGAATTCAAAAAATCATTGAGAATATCCTGGTGACATATTCCGCAGACCTGCCTGGGCTGACCGGTCCAGCTAACGTTATGCGTACCGTGGCAATCTATGCACGACGGCAGCAAAGTATATCCCTTAGCTCTTAACGGCTGGAAAAAACCTTCAATAAAATCAGCCTGGGCATCCTCATGACAGTTTCCACAATAAGGTAGCTCAAGCATCGGGGCATGAGGAAAATCATCAACTCCGATCAATTCTTCGTGACAATCAATACATTCAAAATCTTCGTGAGGTGTCCCATTAAAGTCCTCATCTGTTACGTAAAGAGATATTTCGATTCCACGTTTAACCACTGAGAGTGATTCATCATCATGACAGGACAAACACGTTTCATTATCCTGGGCAGAAAGTAAAAGAGGAATCCAAAATAGGATTCCTCTTAAGATTACAAGTACAAATCTCATACGAGACTATGAATTGAAAGTTATTGACCCATTCCTTCCGGGTAAGGATGCGCTATTTTTGCCACCATTTCTTCAAAAATAAATCCGTCAAATCCCGGACTTTTTTCATTGTGGCAGCCAATACAGGTTTCTTCAGTTACCGTTAACAAACCAACGGAAGCCGGATCAACTTCTCCGGCAAAAACAGCTTTCATTGTTTTACTAGACTTGTATTTGCTCCCCGGTCCGTGACAAGCTTCGCAGCCTACAGACTTCAGGCCTTTCATACGCTTGACTGCCTTCTTTCCAACCTTATCGTCATCGGCAGGTGTCCGGAAGGATTCGTCTTTTACTTCATAGCCACCCGCTCCAAATCCGACGGTATGACATACAAGGCATTCTGCGGCCTCCCAAGCTGGTCCTTCAATACCAGCTTCAGCGGCAAATTTTGCGGCATTTTCAGATTTCAGAGTTTTAAATGTATTGGCATGGTTAGTCTCGGACCATACCTTATATTGTGCCCCTGATGCCGCTTTATTATGACACATCTTGCAATTGCTATTACCCACATATTCAAAATCCTGAGCCATGATCACTCCGACCGACATAACCAGGAATATGACCAGTAACTTTTTCACTATTCCTCCTATTTAATTAGTAAACGCTCAATTGTTTCAGTGGCATGTAAAGCAACTTAAATTAGAAATTCCACCACGAAGGTCCAGTCCGTGACATACCTGACATACGCTAAGCCCTTCGCTGAGCACGATATTGCCATGAAAAGCATCATTATCTTTCGAGCCTACCCAAATATTAAATGCCGGGTGTCCGCTTGGACCTCCTCCATGGCACTGATAACACGAAATACCACTTGTCCCTCCCTCAAAATCATCTTCCGGTCCGCTATGGCATTGCGCACATGAACTATTGCCACGTTCTCTGATCACATTTCCGTGAAAATCATCGCTTTCAGATGGACTTGCCCAACTGGAGGGATGAGGGCTGGTACCCTCAGCGTGACATGGATAACATGTTATTCCAGAGCTGCTTTCGAATTCATCTGTATAGTCATCATTATGACACTCAGCACAGCTGCCAATTCCAGCGCTAACAATTTTTGTCACATGAAAGTTATCTGAACCTCGTTCAGTCCAATCTGAGGGATGGATGGGCGGTTCCTGTATTTTCGTACAACTAACCGCCAGAATTAAAGTAGAGGATATTAATATTGGTATATTTTTCACAAGAACGATCCTTTAATGACACTTAAGGCAGGTAGTATCGGATGCCGGAATATGGCAAATTTGACACAGGTCCGGCTCTTCCAGTGCTGCAGAAGAATGCAGTCCTCCCGCATTGATGTTAAATCCTACCCACTCGGGAAAACTATGATTCATGGGCATGATTTGATTCTCAGTATGGCAGGAATAGCAATCTGCCACTAACTCATGACAGTTGGAACATTCCAACATTCCTGATTTTGCGTCAAATGAATGTGAGAGGATAAAATCGACAGGATGAACACCTGGCGTGAACTGCTGCAAATGGTGACATTGTTCACAGAATTTTTGTTCGTGACATGTCCGACAGTTTTTCTCAGTTATGGACATGACCTCCAGCCCATGAATACTCGACCACTCTAAGGTATGACTGGTTGGAGGATTGGTTGAATGGCAAGCTTGACAATCGGATTTACTCCATACTTTTGAAGGACCGTCCGCATCATCCTCAGTGATGTCGCCATGACAGTTACTGCACTCGAATCCTTTCGACAGATGAAATTTATGGGAGTAGGCTTCCGTTAAAACCGATCTGACAGCAAAGGGCATTGATTCACCATGGCAGTCGCCGCACAATTCGCCGTCCGGGACCAATCTTGATTCAAGGGAAGCCGATTCAGCGACGTCAACATGACATTCGTTACATTCTAATTCAACATCCTCAATATGGATTTGGTGAGGAAAGCTTTCGTCCTGAGCATTTAATCCAATTACAAGTAGCGGGATAATAACCAAGCAAATTTTATATCGTGACATAAACGCTCAAGCCTCCTCTACCATCCTGTTTGTAATAGGTGTTGGACGAAAATCGTCCAAATAATTTTACCTTTATCTTTGGATTAGGCTTCCAGCTTATCCAGCCGTAGAGACCGGATGAATTCCGTGGTTCGGCAATATCTCCAACTTCCAGGGCATTGTAAGCCACACTGCCTCCGTAACTAAACTGGTGAAAGGCCAATCTTGATACACCGATCAATACACCGACAATGCTGGTCTCATCTTGTTTTCCTACCAAGATGGACACTTGATACGTATCATACTGTATAGTGCTTTTTAAATAATCTAATTCACTGTTATCAGAGAATCGGTGGGCATATTGATTATACCATGATAATTTTTTTCCCATCCTAGAATAAAGAGAAAACATACCCGTTGGATCAAGTTCTATTTTTTCTTTAGACCATGGATAGACTTCAATTCCGTTATACCGTTTTTGTCGATATCCGGCAGAAACGGAATGGGATCCTATTTTCTTACTTATCCTGGCTCTTGTATATTGTATTCTGTTCTCATCCAGATTAAAATTCAACGTACCACTGAATCTTATTCCTTTTAACTTTTTATTCAAACTCAGACCAGTAAAATACGAATAACCTTGCGCTGACTCTTTCACCCAATAAGCCAGCGACACATTACGTCCCAATTCTCCGTGATCCCATGACGCCATAAAAAAATTCTTGTCAGCAAAATCACTATTGTCCAGATCAGTTGATACATCAAAGCCACCAACAAAATCAAAGCTTCCAAAATTTTCAGTGTCTAAAACAATCTCGACACCATCAACCCTGGTATTCAACATTCGATTCCATTTTGCGATTCGACCCAGCTTAATTTTGTGTCCCAGAAGATCTGTTTGAACTACTAATTGGTGTATTCGAAAGGGATTTTCGAAACGATAATTTTCTGACCCAAATTCAATGAGGGATTTAATTTCGAAGCGGTTATTAAAACTCTGCCTGTAATTGAGAAGCGTTCTCCAGTGGATTGTTTCGTCTGCCTCAAGTGCTCGTAATCGAGGGGTTATGACGGACGATGAAATTGAAATCACCGGTTGACCTCCGTATATATATCCTATAAATAATATAATAGTAATAAATACGGTATATAAACGGTGTAATTTGATTTCCGAACGGTTCAATAAATGGTATTTCATCATCCGCCTAACCTCTATATTACTTAACAGATTGTCTCATATTTCCCCCGAAAGGTCCTGGCTGCGAAAGAATCCCCGTTAACCGGGTGCCATCATTTTCGTCCCAAACTTCAAGCATATAACTTCTATGTTAAATCCGTCCTGCACATTGGCACCGATGCTGATGTTTGTTCGGTATAAAAATTTACCACACTTGTTCATTAGAGATCAATAGCAGATGCGTTGGTTGACATCGCAATCGTTGTTGAATCCGTACAGTGTCCAATGGTAAGTGAGGCTAATATGCGTTGTATTTCTGTCATTTTATAACTTTTCCAGCTGCTTCATTTGCGCACCGTCACTTTATACGAATCCTTTAAATTTCCTATACTTCCTGCTCCCTGATAAACATGACACAGTCTGCAATTTTCGAACGAACAGACAGCTGGAACGTCCGTAT
>JAZGBQ010000198.1:0-2193 GCA_036476435.1 Fidelibacterota bacterium | reverse complement strand
TAGGGGTTTACCTGGCATACTATCTCATAAAAATAAGTTTTGGATTTGCCACTCTTATCATTCCTATTCTTGGAACCTTGTGGGGCTGGTTACTTTTGACCAGGAAAAAACTTGGCAGAATGATTCTTGGAACGGGTTATGGATTACTGTCAGTCGTCCTAATTTCCATTACACTTGGTTTTATCCAGATGGTTGCTTTCAGTGAAGAAGTTCCCAGTATTTTTATGACATCCGGTGTAATGGGAGGCCTGATAATTTCTTTGCTGATTGATTTTCTAGGGCGTTCGGGGTCAAGTATTTTCATCATAACTATTTGGTTAGTTGTGATCAGGGGATATTTTTCCTGGAGTTATTTTGAATTGTATAAAAAACTGATCGGTGATCGAATTACTAGCAGAAAAGCTGTTTACAAAAAAAAGAAGATTAAGCATCGCGCTGAAAAAGTAAAAGAAAAACACACTCAGGAATTGTTATCAAAACTTGAAAAACGGAAAAGTGATGAACAACGGGCATTAAAAGAAGATATCCTAAAGGAAAAATTGGGCAAATCTGAATCAGATCAAGAATTAAACGGTCAAGGTCAATCTGCAGATCAGGTAGGGATTGGTGCTACTACCACGCCTGAGTTGAAACCCGAAATTCGTTCGGGTGATGAACCGATTGAAGTTGGGGAAATGGTAACCGAAGAGGAAGTGGATCTGGATAAAATAAAGGAACGACAAACGCCAAAACGTAAATATCAGCTACCTACTGCGGATCTATTGAATCTTCCTGATGTAATCGAAGATAACCTCACTAAAGAAGAGCTTATTGAAAGAGCAAATTTCCTGACGCAGTCGTTAGCAACTTTTGGAGTAGAAGGCTCGGTAGTAAATGTATCCCCGGGACCGGTTATTACCTTATTTGAAGTTGAACCGGCGGAGGGAGTGCGTGTCAATAAATTTGTTCAACTTTCGGATGATATAGCGCGGGTGATGGAAGCCAGTCGGGTTCGAGTAATTGCACCAATTCCTGGGAAATCATCTGTGGGCATAGAGATCCCAAACAGGAATCCTGCCACAGTCTATTTCAAAGCAGCTATCAACTCTGAAAAATTTGCCAATTCTGAATCGTTATTGACACTTGCTATTGGTAAAACAACCAATGGAGAAATTGCAACCCTTGATCTTGCTACTATGCCTCATCTGCTCATTGCTGGGACAACTGGATCAGGAAAATCCGTTTGCCTGAATACGATTATATGCAGTATCCTGTACCGAGCGACTCCAGAGGAGGTCAAATTCATCATTATTGATCCAAAAAAGGTAGAGATGTCACTGCTGAGATCCTTAGAGGATTACCATTTGATGGGTATAAATGATATCAATGAACCTATAGTGACCACTTCCGAAAATGCCATACTTGCACTGCGATCACTGGAAAAAGAGATGGACAGGCGCTACAATGTATTGGCCGATGCTGTTGTGCGTAATATTGATGAATATAATAAAAAGATGCGTAGTGAAGAAAAACCAATCATGCCATATATCATTTTAATCATAGATGAACTTGCCGACCTCATGATGATGAGTGCCAAAGACGTTGAGACACCCATAGCGAGACTTGCTCAACTTGCACGTGCCGTTGGACTGCACCTTGTGATTGCAACTCAACGACCTTCTGTCGATGTTATCACAGGTGTCATTAAGGCAAATTTTCCTGCCAGAATTGGGTTTCAGGTTGCCACTAAGATTGACTCGCGAACTATTCTTGATGGAATGGGGGCAGAGAAATTGATAGGACGGGGGGACATGCTGTATCTCGGACCAGGTTCTTCCGAACCCGTTCGCATGCATAATGCGTATGTATCATTGGAAGAAATCGAGGCGGTAATGAAGCATATCCGGTCACAACCAAAACCAGCTGAACTAAAGCTTGAAAGTGTGCGGGAAATGACTATGGCGGAATTTAAGATTGATACCGGATCCACTGATGATTTATTCCGGGAAGCTGTACAATTAGTAGTTACTCACCAGCAGGGGTCAATTTCCCTTTTACAAAGACGGCTTAGCGTTGGGTATGCTCGCGCCGCAAGATTAATCGATCAAATGGAGCAGTCTGGTATTGTAGGTCCTTTCACTGGGTCAAAAGCAAGGGAAGTCCTTGTCGATGAGAGCTATCTTGAATCGCCTCCGCTGAGCGATGATTAAAACT
>JAZGBQ010000197.1:0-17458 GCA_036476435.1 Fidelibacterota bacterium | reverse complement strand
GCCTTATCAATTTCCGAACCATATATATCAGCCAGAGGTTGATTCATGAATCTTATTATTCCATCCTGGATTATTGTGATACCATCTGCGGCTTGTTCAACTAGATTACGATATTTATACTCACTTTCTTCCAGCATCCTTTCGAATTCAAACCGTTCCGAGATATCCCGGATTGTGATCAATAGTACATCTTCGTTGTTATATGATAATTTGTTCAAAATTAATTCTTCGGGGAAAGAGGAACCATCTTTCCGTATACCCCACCATTCGAATCGCTGTGTACTGCCTTTTAGGGCATCCTTAGTATATTTTCTGAATAGTTCTCTATCAGTTTTATCAAAATCAGCCAGATGAATTTTAGTATTGCTTATTAATTCATCTCTTGTATACCCAAATAACTGTTCCGCGCTTTTATTTATATCAAGAATATTATTATCGAGATCTTGAATTATTATTGCATCGGAAGACAGATTGAAAATATTCATTAAGTTCGTTTTTGATTGTTCGAGTGCCAGTTCAGCAAGGTGTTTGATTGTGACATCTTCTACGGATCCTTCATAAAATATAGTTTCACCTGCCTCATTTTTCACAGCCCGGGCATTTTCGCGAATAAATAGGGTTGATTCGTCCTTTCTTTTCCAGGCAGATTCCAGACCAATGACCTCGCCCTTTAATTTCATCTCGTTTAAGAATTGTTTTCGAGGATAATCCGGTGCAAAATTTTCAGTGGTCAACTTTCGTTTTTTTAGATCTTCAAATGAGCTGAATCCCAACATGGAAACCAGGGCTGGATTTGCCAACAATATCTCGCCTTTTGATGTCGTTCTGTATAATCCCATTCCTATATTCTCATACAATGACCTGAATCGCTCTTCACTTTCCCGTAGACTGGATTCGATTTCTTTATGATCCGAAATTTCCCAGACAGCAGTTGTGATCCGGGTTACCTGTTCATTTTGTATTAACGGAATTTTCTGGGTTTTAGTATAAATCACTTTATTATTGATTTGAACCTGTTCTTCCGTAATCTTCACTGAACCCGTTGAGAAAACTTCTTCGTATTCCTGTTTTACGTCATTATCGAGAAATGGGAATACTTCAAAGATTGATTTACCAATTACATCGACGGGAAGGCCGAGTTTTTTATTCCAGTCCAGAAAAACTCGATTGATAAGTAAGATCCTGTAATCAGTATTTATTACATGCAGAGGGACTTGTAAAGATTCGAGAGTAATGTGATATAATTGTTTATCCGGTTCTAATTGATTGGGATTAGGATGATTGTCATTACTTTTGGTATTTTTCACGGTTGGTCTCTTTGATTACGAGTTGGAAAGGAAGATATCTGGTACATAATGTCTCCCGGTTGCTAGACTTTTGGGAATATACAAATAAATCGAATGCTGGTGCGATAGACCGTATTTGGAAAATACAAAGATGGGCATTACGCAGGTTAATTAATTTATCGGACAGATTCAGTCATTTTCTTTCAAAAACGATTGAATAATTAAAAAATATATTTTGCTGAAACAAATTTCATTATCCGGGGGTTAAACTGATTCAACCATCATGACCGATATTGATTTTCGAAAATTACTAGCAAAACTAGACGGATATTTTCAGGCGCACCAGATCGGTTCTTCGGGTGAAACCTATGTTGCCATTGGTTCACTTTTAGGTAATGCAGAGATCTCGGACTTGAAAAAACGATTAAAGAATGAAGAATTTTCAGTTGACATTCGAGTCATTGATGAGACCATTGAGATCCGGGCTAGAAAAGACAGACCATTAGTCATACGGTGGCCAACGATACCAAAAATCCATGTGATCCTCTTCCTGGCGACCATATTTACCACGATCCTTGCAGGCACTATCATGGAGGGAGGCAATCCATTTAAATTTCCCAGTGACCTATTTATGGGAATACCATTCTCATTTACATTGATGTTGATATTAGGGACCCATGAATTCGGTCATTACTATTTTGCGCGTAAACATAAAGTAGATGCAACGCTTCCCTATTTTATCCCGGCACCAACCTTCATTGGAACTTTTGGTGCATTTATTAAGATAAAATCGCCAATCTATCGAAAGGATGCATTAATACAGATCGGCGCAGCTGGCCCTATTGCCGGATTTCTGATCGCTGTTCCTGCGCTTGCCATCGGACTTGCAAAATCAACAGTAGTTGAAAGCACCGGGTCTGAATTGGGTATAATTCTTGGTGATTCGATTCTTATGAAAATACTGGTTTGGATCACACATCCCGGATTGGGACCTCTGCAGGATATACTGCTGCATCCCATTGCCTTTGCTGGTTGGATCGGTCTCCTGGTTACCATGCTGAATCTATTACCTATTGGGCAGCTCGACGGCGGACATGTTGCTTATGCATTCTTCGGGAGAAAACACGACCGTATTGCCAAACTTTCGTTTTTAGCTCTGATTCTTCTAAGTTTCTTCTCAATCAATTGGCTGATCTGGGGAGCCCTAATTCTACTATTAATGCGTACTACAAAACACCCACCGGTTTATGATGTAGATATACCGTTATCTGATAATAATAAAATGATCGGGTATATCTGCCTGGCGATTTTCGTTTTATGCTTTATCCCCACACCGTTCGCTTAGCACTATGAAGTATTATATTACAGTCGGATTTTTCTTAGTACTTGTCATGGGGCAAAGCAGGATCGGGAATTGGGATTCATTTACCTCGACACTAGAAATAAGATCTATGGCCAACGTTCATGGTAAAGTGTATTGTTCAACAAGAGGTGGATTACTTATCTTTGATCCAGTCGAGAAAAAATTTAACAGCGTAACAAATATCGATGGTTTAATGAGCAGTAATCTAGCTGCATTGGCACTTGGTCCTCAAGATCATCTTTGGATAGGGGGGGGTGACCCACACGGTTTTGTACAGTTTTATGATCCGTTTGAGTTGAAATCTATTGCTGAGTTCAGATATGATCTTACGGCGATTCAATACTTTGCAGTTGCTGATTCGCAGGGATACGCATTGTATAAATTAAATCAAGATTTCGGATTGATTGAATTTCAACAAAAGGAAGGGAGGTTTATCCATAAGGATCTATATCCCAATTGGCCTGGTGATGCCCTCCGTGTAAGTGGAATCAATCTCTTCGATAATAAGGTTTACGTTGCTACTGACAAAGGGCTGATCGTTGGTGACTCTAATTCAGATCCGCATACCTGGACCAGGCCTTTTGAAGAACTGAATGGCAATATTACAACAATTTATTTATCAGAGAACCAGCTGTACAGCGTAGTCAATAATCAAGTCTATAGTTTGGATCTGATAAACTCCGAAATCGTTCTGGTCTCCGATTTATTTTCAAGTCCATTACTGGGTTTGACAAGTTCTGCCAATGAAAATTCACTATGGGGTTATGATTCAGGAAATATTTACAAATTTAGTGAACAGGAAGTCGAATTTCGCATACCGGTACCCAAGAATCACATTAAATCGTTGCTGGGAATGGATAATGGCGACATCATTTTCGGAACTGAAACAGGTCTTATAATCGTAGACGACAATACTGGTATAATGGAATCAATAAAACCGAATACACTGCATTCAGGACAGATAACAGCTGTGACAGTATTAAATGACGGGCGAATTGTGGCTGGATCAAAAGACGGGATAGCGATTAAGGAAACTAAGGGGTGGCGCAATATCGTTGCAACAGGATCTGAAATAAAAGTGCATGAAGATCCTGATTTCAATTATTTTGCAGCTGATACACTGCCTTTAGATTTTGGTGAATCAATTTCAGATCTCGAGCAAGGACCAGACGGATATTTATATTGTGCGATTAATGGTACCTACCCACCTCCCCGGAGGAATGGTGGCGGGATTGTAATCATTGATGTGGATAACCCTGCGAACTTTACATTAATTGATACCACACATCTTGATTATTTTTCTAATGAGTTTATGGTTATTTATGATCTGGAATGGGATCGATTCGATAACCTTTGGATTGCTAATCCCTATGCAACAGTCAGAAAGGAACCTGTTCAGGTATTAACATCTCAATCAAATTGGGGTTCCTTTTCTGCAGATATAAGCCCTCAAAGATTAAGTTTGACACCGAATTCACTTGCTGTTGATGCCTGGGGCAGGGTATGGGTTGCCTCATTTGTGGATAATGCAATAAACGTCGGTTTTCCTAACGGTGGCTTAGCGGTACTGACATATGATGGAGATCCGGCATCTCCCTCCGAGATTCTTTGGAAAGAGTTTCCCATGTATAGTGCCTCCAGCGTATGGTCTGTAGACATTACAGATGATAATCGGTTATTCGTGCTATCACCTTCCGGTTTGGATTATTTTGATCTGCAATTTTCTCGGGAAGAACCTATAGCCACAAGCAGTCCCCGCACATACTTTCCAAATATTTCTTTCGATGGTAGTTCAAAAGTAGCATCGGATTCACGCGGTAACGCCTGGGTGATCTCGCCCGGTGAAGGTGTCCACGTATTGTTAAGTAACGCTACCTTCTGGCCGGATAATGATCCTGGGATCGATGTTGAGAGTCTTAACTCCGAGACGACCCCCTTGCTATCAGATATAGTCAGTGATATAGCATTTGATCACGATCTTGGATTAGCCTATATAGCCACCAATTTAGGAATAAACTCGGTAAGGATTCCCTTTGCCGAAAAGAGAACGAGTTACTCTCATTTGAAGATATACCCGAGTCCATATGTTGTTCCAAGTCAATATCCATTAATAATGGAAAAGCTGAGAGATAACTCTTCTGTTCAGATTCTTACGCTAACCGGGGAAGTCATTCGTCATATTAAAACAAAGGATTTGGGTATTCATGGAGATCAGGTGGAATGGGATGGAAAAAATGAAACCGGAAACTGGGTCCCATCCGGGGTCTATTTGATTTCAATCTATGATCCGGATGGTTCAAGTACCTTTGGTAAGATCACCGTTATCCGACAATAAAATATTTCGCCACATTAGCATCATTTTTAACGATTATAAACCAGTGACTTATTCCTGACTTTCTCAAAGGATTCCTTTCCCTCGTTAAAAGCAAACCACGCAATTCCCAAACTGCCGATCTCATCAATAAAGCGGATTCCTAAGATTTCATACAGAACACTTGCAGTCAACAGGATAAATGAAAGGTAAAAGCATGTCTTTGTACAATTTGCATCAGCGATGATCGGATCGGAATTAAGAGCAGTTCCTATTTTTAGTTTATAATTCATTAATAAATACATAGTTACAATGGAAACAGACGAGACAATGATTCCGATCAGTGTAGTTTCCGGTACAGATTTCGTAATAATATTCAGTGCAATACCAATAATCAATCCTATGGTTAATATATAGAACCCGGTACCAGTGATCTTTAGAGCTGTAATCTCAAATTTATCACTGTCCTTATCAGAATTTTTCCTACTCTTCATTCGTATAATCATATGCACAATTCCTATTCCGGAGATGACCTCAACAAAACTATCGAAGCCAAAACCAAATAATGCCAGGGTTTCATCCTCATAGCCAAAATAGGTTGATACGATTCCCTCCAGCAAATTATACACTATAGTGAAAACGCCCAAAATCAATGCAATACCCTGAAGTTTACTTTTAGATCGGGAATAATCTGAATTCATTAATATATCACCATATTTCGATGATTCGGATCAGGGATTAGAATGGTTTTAACCTTGATCAATAAACTCAGGCATGAGACCGAATTCACTTTCCAGCTCTTCGGCGATCTGGCGTGTTATTTTCTTTCTAATATTGTGTGGTTGAAAAGCACTCTTCATGGCAGTAATTGTCATCTTTCTGAAATCATGAAGACCAAATCCATAGAGTTTATGGGCCAGTAAGAATTCTTTGGTAAGGGTCGTATCTGAGATTAGACGGTTATCAGTATTCAAAGTGACACGGATTCCTTCTTCATAGTAGTATTGCACAGGATGGTATTTCAATGATCGAACTGAGTGTGTATGCCAATTAGAAGTAAGGCAGATTTCAAGAGGAATCCTGTGATCATTTACATAGCGCATAAGATCCTTATCCTCTTTAAGCCGCGTTCCATGCCCGATCCTATGTGCGCCACAGTAATGCAGGGCTTGATGGATCGATGCGGGACCAAAACCTTCTCCGGCATGGATGGTTGCATTAAGATTATTATTCAGTATAAGATAAAATGCCTCCCGGTGATGTTTTGCAGGGAAATTTTCCTCGGCACCAGCCAGATCGAAACCAACGACACCTTTATTCTTATATCGTAAAGTAAGATCTGCAAGCTTCAAAGACATTTCCGGTGAAATATTTCGAATCCCACAAACGATAATACCTGATTTAACACCAAAATTTTTTTCTCCAAGCTTCAGTCCCTGCCGTACGGCATCTATCGATTCATCGGCAGTCATCCCTGTCTTTGTATGCAAAATAGGAGAATACCGTATTTCGATATAGCGAACATTTTCTGAAGCCACGTCTTCTATTAACTCGTAAGCTGCTCGTTTTAGACTTTCTGGTGTTTGCAAGACAGTTAAAATAATATCGAAACGATCTAAGTAACGTTCTAAGGAAGTGCGTTTCTCACCGATTAGGAGGATCTTGGAGAGCCCGTCAGTTGTTGTTGCGGGAAGGGTAACCTTGTTCTTTTTAGCAAGATCCAGGATTGTAGAAATACGTAAAGATCCATCAAGGTGGCAATGCAGCTCAACTTTTGGAAGACGTGCTATAAGGTCAATAGGTATTGTCAATCAGCTACCTTAACATTGATAAGTGTCCTGTACAGCCAGAAGCAAACGAGAATGAATAGGATTAATCCAAGTAAGTTAAATCCGGAAATTGTTGGCCACCAGTTTCGATCTTGCGAAATAAATATTGGCAATGCGACCAGTATACCCATGATTGCTTCGCCTGTAATAAGACCGGAAGCAAATAACAGGCCTCTATTTCTGGTTACCACGGTTGCTCCTCTTTTATTCCCCAAATGGGATATCATGCCGCCTATGAAGATAGGAACGGTCAATCCTATCGGTAAATAGATCCCAATTGCTACTGCGAGGACTGGTACGCGGAAATCTGAACCAATTCTTTCCTGCCTGATGTCTATCAGGATGATAAGAATTCCGATGAATGCCCCGATACTGACCATGGTCCATGGGAGAGTTCCTTGAAACACACCCTCAGCTACAGATTTCATCAATGTTGCTTGAGGGGCAGATAATGTTGGCGATCCGATCGTGTAAGCCGTATGGAGAATGTCCAGGACAAGACCAAGTACGACGGCCGCGCTGACTGTGCCAATAATCTGCATTATTTGCTGTTTCCAGGGTGTTGCCCCAAGGATATGACCGGTTTTTAGATCCTGGAGGTTATCGCCACCAATAGCCGCGGCACAGCAGACCACTGCACCAATCAAAATGGCTGCTGCTGCTCCCTGAATTGACCCGGTCCCTACCAATGCTACTAAAATCAGTGAAGAGAAAAGGATGGTTGCGATCGTCACGCCTGAAATAGGATTATTACTGGAACCTACAACGCCTGCCATATATGCTGCCACGGCAGAGAATAGAAAACCGAACAGCATCATAACAATCGAAAGCACAATCGCTGTGCCAACGGATGCTATGATATCCAAATACAGAAGAAAAACCGGAATCAACATCGCGATTAATGCGTAAAAAACATATTTGATAGGAAAATCTCTTTCTTCACGGGGCAGCGTCGAACCTTCCTGAGATTGCTTCATAGAGTGCAAACTTGCTTTGATGCCGGAAATAAGTGGTTTGAATAAACGAAAGATTGACCAAATTCCTCCAACGACCATAGCACCAATTCCCATAAATCTTATATGTGCCCCCCAGATCTCCTCGGCAGCGTCATATCCAGTCCCTTCAAACCCGTTTATTGCAGTATAGATCGGGATTGCGATAGCCCAGGATATGAGTCCACCAGCCACTACCAGTATTCCGATATTCCTACCGACTATATAGCCAACTGATATCAATGCCGGTGATAGATTCGTACCTAATCCAAATATAGAGCTGCCTAGAGTATTACTAGCCCTTGTAAACGTTGCAACCACCGCACCACTTATTGAATCAGGCCATAATTGAAAACCTTGCTGTGCTAGTTTCATTATGCCGCCTACAAGACCTGCTATCCCGATTAATTTTAATCCACCGGAATCATCAGTCTTACCAGTGGTCTCTTTTTCGACCCCCCTTGAGCGATCACCGGCTTTAAGCACTGCTGCGGTAGCAATACCTTCAGGATATTTTAATTTGGCTTCTACAATCAGTGCTCGCCGCAACGGAACCGTGAAAAGTACACCGATTATACCGCCGATGCTGGCAATCTTGGCAACTTCAATGTAGTTGAAATCACTCCAATACCCCATTAATACTAGTGCCGGAATGGTAAATATCACACCAGCAGCCAATGATTCTCCAGGGGAAGCAGCAGTTTGTACGATATTATTTTCAAGAATGTTAGATTTACGGAATAAACGAAGAACCCCCATTGAGATTACTGCGGCAGGGATGGACGCGGAGACGGTCATACCAGCGAAAAGACCAAGATAAGCATTTGCACCAGCCAGGATCATCGAAAGGAAGATGCCAAGAATTACAGCTTTTATTGTGATTTCCGGAAGCGACTTGTCGGACATTGAATTTCCCATGATTTATTTAACTCGAAAATAGAGAAGAAATCCCTATCCCAGCAAGGTTTGCAGCGGTTCTCGATTGATAAAAACCCTGTGACATTTTAAATTTGAACAGTTATGGGGTGCTTTTCACAATGAAAGTGAAAGGCTGAGAATACACCCTTTGAACCTGAAATGGGTAATGCCAGCGAAGGGAGGCAATTATGAAATATCTCAAACTCTTATTATTTATCTTCAGTCCAATAATCCTGCAATTTTCCGTAGTTCAGGCTCAAGAACAAAACATCACAGGAGTTGTGTATAGTGCTGAAGATCGACAACCGTTGGCCGGTGTAAGTGTCGTATCAGGAATTTTTGGTACATCAACTGATGAACAGGGAAAATTCAGCCTGGTTATAGGAGAATCAGATTCCATCACTGTTATGATGATCGGGTATCAGGATAAAGTCATTCATCCGGAATCACTTTCCATAACTATTTACCTCAATCCAAAGATCCTTGGAAGCGACCCAATAGAAGTCGTAGCGACACGCGTGATCCCGGGCGTTACTCCAGTGGCTTATTCAACGCTGGATAAGTCTGAAATTTCCGATTATTATAATGTCCAGGATGTGCCCATGGTTCTCAGCTATGAGCCAGGAGTACATGCCTATAGTGAATCCGGAAATGGAACCGGTTACTCTTATGTTTCCATCAGGGGATTTGATCAAAGCAGAATTGCCGTAATGATCGATAACGTTCCGCTGAATGATAACGAGAATCACGAAGTTTACTGGGTGGATCATGGCGATCTCCTGGTCGATGCTGCCGACATTGAGATTCAACGAGGTATTGGAAACAGTCTATACGGATCGGCTGCTTTCGGGGGCTCAATTAATGTTCAGACTCAAATAAACCCGGGAAATGAATCTTTCGGATTGTCGATCTCAGGTGGATCATACAACACGTATAAAGGAAATTTCAGATATCGAACAGGCTCAAGATTGGGAGATAATTTTGGCGGTTCGATAAGAATCAGCACTATACATTCGGACGGCTACCGTACTGAATCAACTTCTGATCAGAGGACAATAGCGCTTGGTATTGAGCACAACGCAGGCATAATTAATAATCAATTAAGGGTATTGATCGGTAAAGAAATTTCACGGCTGCAGTGGGACGGAATAAGTGCAGATCGAATTAACGATCGCAAACTCAGAAAAGGAAAAATGAGTTGGACACAGCCATTTACTGACGATTTTCTACAGCAAATATATTCGCTTAACACAAAAATAAAAATAGGACCTCATCTGCGATTTAGAAATGTGCTGTACGGCGTATTTGGATCTGGCTTTTATGAAGTGGATAAAATGGATGTGGAATTTTATGAATACAATCTTGATACTTTTGATTTTCTGCCACCTGAGCCGGAGAATGGCAGGACGACCGACTTAACGCGGAGAAAATGGATCGTGAATCAATATTTCGGATTTGTCCCGACAGTCACATATCGTACGGATAACCTGAGAACCGATGTTGGAATGGAGTGGCGAAGTTTTTTTGGCAGTCATTTTGGCGAGATATTTAATTTTTCGGATTCGAGCTTAAATATTGGGATTCGGGATAAATATCGATATTATGATTATGACGGTAACAAGCGATCGATCAGCATCTTCGGCCATATGATCTATTCATTACCGTACAACCTGCATGTTATGGTCGATCTCCAGTACCAGCAACATAGTTGGAATTTAGATCAAGTTCCTCTGGGAAATTTTTCCGGTTTTGATCTTTCGGCTGATTGGACATTCATAAATCCGCGTTTGGGTATCAACTATCTTATTACTGATAATTTCTCAATGTTCGTGAATTATGGAACCGCTGAAAAGGAACCTGCCGACAACCAGATTCTTGAGGCAGATGATGTTTGGGCTGCTCCTAGGGCAGCTGCTTCAGAGCGAATTAGTGATATTGAGAGTGGATTTCATTTTATCCGACCACAATTTGGATTGAAGATCAATTTATACCGAATTGATTATGATAATGAAATTTTATCAGACATCTATGATTTTGCAGAGGGAGAATTTGATATCGAAACGGCCGATCGCACACGCCATGAGGGAATTGAAATTGAAGGGGATATCCGAATCAATGAAAAGACCCTGTTAACGCTAAACGGATCAATTTCATCAAACACATTCATAAGCGGAGAAAACAAAGGAAAAGTTTTAATAAACGTTCCCGATAGGCTGCTAAATATACAGGCTAAATATCAATTAACTCGGTCAGTGCGTGTATTCGGTCATGTAAAATACGTTGGCCGTCAGTTCATTGACTACGGTAATACTGCCGGTATTGCCATTGATCCATATACCATCATGAACCTTTCCGTTTCTGTACAGATATTTGATTACAGTGCAAAATTTATGATCAATAATATTTTTGACACCCTATATGAGACTTATGGCTATGAATATTGGGGAGCATATTACTGGCCCGGTGCAACCAGGAATTTTATCATCTCACTTTCCAGAAGCCTTTAGGCTGGGTACGGATATCATTGGTATGGCTTACATTGAAACTAACTGACGGTGCGGATCAGTCCTTAATTACGTATGAAAAAGCCTCCTTGACCTGGGGAGCATAGTAAAGAAGCATGCTGTAATCCAGGGCATCACTTTTGTACATTTTTATGTGGCTGGTCGCGGTATAATTGGTTGATGCTGTCGGATTTCCAAGATCTGCCATGATGACGGTACGGGTACCACCGGACATGGAAGAGACTGTTTTACCAGGTACAACAGGGTCTGGCCTTAATGTCAGCGTTGTGGTGTCAATATTATCATCAATAATTGTAAAATATTCATACCCTTTTTCCAATGTGAGATCGGCGCAGCGATAGAGCAGAGAAGCGTTGGTCATATCCAATGTTGTATGCTGATTTCCTTTAAATGAAACCTGGTATTCGCTATCGGAGATTTTTGATTCAAAATAACCGCCAGAAATCCCTTTTGGTCCATAGGCAGTTTTGCAGGAAATGAATAATAGAGTTGTCAATATTATTGTACAGATAATTGATGACAACAGATATCTTTTTCTGGAAGCGCGATCATTGTGAACCATTTTATATACTTTCGTCCTTTAAATATTAGTTTTTGAGGGTCCAAGCAACACTGCCCAGTGTTCAGTACTGGCATGACCTTCGAGGGCAATTTTCAAGATCATTGTCAGTGGAACAGACAATAACATACCGACTGGACCAAATACCCAACCCCAAAACACTAACGAAATAAAAACAACTAAAGTGGACAAACCGAGTTTTTTTCCCATGAGCCGCGGTTCAATAAAATTACCAAAGACCATGTTGATAATTATATAGCCTGCAATGATGATCAACGCTGTACCTGGTCCGAATTGAATTAGGGCGACTAGTACTGCAGGTATGGCAGCAATAATTGAACCAATGTTAGGTATAAAATTCATGATACCGGCAATAAGTGCCCATAAAATTGGAAAATCTATTCCAAAGATATTTAAGAAAATATATACGCAAACACCTGTAAAAAAACTAATGATCGTCTTCAATCCCAGATATTTGTTTACGCTCTTAATAAAATTTTCCAATGAAACCAGCGAATCCTTCGAGGTTGAAAAGGCTTGCTTTATTTTGTACGGCAGACCGGAAGCCTCTAGCAGAATAAACAGCACTGTCAACAATATTAGTACTGAATTAGTTAATACTGCGCCTATGCTTGAAAGTGAGTTGGCGATCAATTGCATGAGTACCGATGGATTTACATGCTCGTTGAATATTTGCTCTGCTGATTCATTTGTTATAGGTTGCAACAGCTGTACAACATCATTCGTTAATTGGTTCAAACGTTCCTGGTAAAACGGCAAAGCCGAGGAAAAATCACCCAGGGATGACTCAAAAATGAGTATGAGAAGGAAGCCGATGAATAAAAAACTCAGGATTACAATTATAACCGCCAGCACGTTAGGGATTTTTTTACCTTGCAGAAATCGTAGGGGCGGCAAGCATATTATTGCTATGAAAATTGCCAGGAGAAATGGTATGATGATCGAGGTCGCAGCCCGTAATCCAGCGATGATAATAATGAAAGCTGCTGTTAAGAGTAATGGGTTGGTTCCAAGTTTTGGTGGTACGGTATTGGACATCAAGAAAGTTTAATAGTAATTGATTCGAAACTCAATAGAATGTTTTTCAAGACAAATCCTTTTTCATACAAACGGCGGATTCTGAACAAAGTTTAGAAAATTCCATGGATTGATTGACAGCCGCCGGAACGGCTGCACGGTCATAATTCGAATAGCGCAGTTTTTTGAAAAAATTCTCTGCAGTTTCTGTGAGTAAGAACATGCGGGTGATGCCAGAATCCTGCGCCTTTTTTTCTACATAGTGAACCATCTCTGTACCAAGACCTTGCTCCTGGACATGATCTCTGACCGCCAGAGATCGGAGAATACCATCATGATCGTATAGTTCCAATCCAGCTATCGCAAGAATTTCAATATTGTCAGCAAGTTTGAAAAAATTCTTCAGATTACGGGAATTAATATCTTCAGTTGGGAGTTCCTGATCTTTCAGGATGGCTACTATTTGCTTCAAATCTTGCGGTTCTGCTGAATTAATGCTCTTCATGTTATTACCGATCATTCGGACTTATGTAATAGCGCATCACAATTTTACTTGCTGAAGGTTTTGCTTCCAAAGAAAATCCCGCTTTCTCAAACATTGATGGAAATCCCATAAAACTTGACCAGGGAGGAACCCGATCAGATCGTGGGACAGTGGGATAGGCTTCAATAATCTGTCCACCCTGTGATTTTACGAAGTCGATGGCAGCCCGTATCAAATTCTGGGCGATCCCATTTCGTTGAGACTTTTTTAAGATGAAGAAACAGACTATGGACCAAACTGGTTTATCATCAAGTTTCTTTAATACTCTTGAACGGTTAAGTGAGCCGAATTCATCTCTGGGAGCAACAGAGCACCACCCTACAGGTTTTTGAGCATTATAGACGATAATGCCTGGAATCCTGCCAGATTCAACAATGTTTTTCATCTCAAGTTTGTTTAAAGCACCCTGATTTTTTTCAAATTCTGACCGTTTTAATCGCCACCACATGCACCAGCAGCCACCATAGGCACCATGCTTTCCAAAAAGACTTTCGAGGTCAGCCCAGCGGTCGGGCGTCAGCGGATGATATTCCATTTGTGATAGTGAACTCACAGTATTTTTTCCCATGACAGGTTGATATCCCATAAAAATTTATCAAGATCGATACTGCCCGTAGTAGAGAATTTGACGCCTTCGCTTTCCAGAAGTAACCTTTGCTCTTCACTTTCTTTTCCATCAGCACGTCGACTTATCCGACCCTGACTGTTCACTACTCGATACCACGGGATATCGTTTTCATGAGGAACAGCAGCCAGGGCGTACCCGGCCTGGCGCGGTGTAATTTTCCCATCAATTGCTGCAATTTGTCCATAGGTTGAAACTTTTCCGTAGGGAATCATTCTTACTAGAATCCAAATTCTTTCATATATTGATTGATTCATAGCTCTAACTGAAAATTGTGCCTTAACCTGTCAGTTCCATCAGCCATGCATGCAGATCGAATGTGAGCTTGCAGGAATTAAGACATAAATCCACAAAATCAGGTGATAATACTGCTGTTTTTGGAAAAGGATTGAATATTGTATGCATTCCATTGTATTTGAGCAATTCTGCTCGCTCGTGTTCTGGATCGAATCCCTGTGGAACGCGTTTATAATGGACGTTACCAATTTCTTGAATCTGTGTTGATCTTAGGTGCGCCAGAATTTTTTCAAGCTTAAGCCCTTTATCAGGATCATTTACGCTGTTTCTATACGCATCCAGATTTTTTTTTGAAAACATATATTTTCCAGTGTACAATGTTGCCTGATGGCTTTCGATCCTGATAAAAAAGCCGGGATTATCAATTCTTTTACCTGCGCCTTCCCAGAAACCAATTCCCAGATAGGATTTATAGGGAGACTTGTCAGGACTAAATCGAATATCTCTGTAGATCCGCATCAAGGACCCACTACCATTTGTCCTTGTGTCAAAGCGAATATCTGGAATAAATGCCGCCAATTTTTGCCCTAAGATCATAATGAATTCTTGGGCAGGAGCGATTAAATATTCGTTATATATCGAACGATTATTCTCAAACCATTCACGATTATTGTTATTCTTCAGGTTTTTAAGAAAATTCAAACCTTCAATGGGAAATCCGGAAAATTCAGTCTTGGAATTCATTGTATTACTTTCACATTTTATAGTTTACTTCAAATTTACATAATGACCATTTTAATCATTATACCGATCTATTTAGGTGGTAATGATGATGCAAATTCGCGTGTTCTTGAAATCCACATTCTAAATTCGAGGCCATCGTCAGGAATGCCGGGTGGTGGTACCATAACCCAGCCTTTCATGGGCCTACCGGTTATGTCAAACGGTCTGGAGTTCACCAATTCTTCAAGAGCAGTGAGCGCGTCATCTTCAGATAATCGCAGGATCAGATAATCTTTATGAATGCCACAAAACATCTTTCCATGGATCAAAAATCCAACACCCCCAAACATCTTCTTAATTTCCACTCCCTCCAGACCGGCAATTGAATCATTTATTCTCAATTCCAGAGATGTATTATAACTCATACCTTTACCATTAGTTTTTGAAATACTTGATCAAGACAAACTTTTCTAGACTTTGCATGGTAACAATTAAGAAGCACAAAAGCTAATTGGAAATGAAGAAATATCAAAGTTGTAACATTTGACTCTGGAAAAGAATATTGAGTCACAGAATTCCAGAATGTAACTTTTCAACCATGCCCACAGAAAATAACAAACGTAAACGATTGTTTCTCATAGATGGATACGCCCTGCTTTACCGGGCGCATTTTGCCTTTATCAGAGCCCCATTAATAACTAACGACGGTCTCCATACCAGTGCCCTGTTCGGCTTTACTACCCAGGTATTAAATTTATTGAGAAATGAAGAACCGGATTATCTCGCAGCAGTATTCGACACCGCTGAGAAAACATTTCGTCATAAGCTTTATAAGGAATACAAAGCCACACGTGAAAAAATGCCGGAAGAAATGCGGGACCAATTACCATTTTTATGGCAGATTCTGAAATCAATGAATATCGCAACACTCTCAAAGGTAGGATTTGAGGCTGATGACATTATCGGGACCCTTGCAAAAGATGCTGCGGAAGAGGGTCTGGATGTTTATATAGTGAGTGGCGACAAGGATTTCATGCAGCTTATCAATGACCATATTTTTTTATATGCATCGGCCGGCAGGGGAATGGATATTAAAGTTTATGACACGGATGGTGTTGAGAAAAAATGGGGTGTTCCTCCTGAAAAGATTATCGATCTGTTAGGATTAATGGGCGATTCTTCGGATAATGTGCCTGGTGTACGCGGAGTGGGCGAAAAATCGGCGGTAAAGCTGATCAAGGAGTATGGAAGCCTTGAAAAGGCTCTTGACAATGCTGAAAGAGTAACAAATAAAAGGGTGCGAACCGGACTTATTGATTGTAAGGAAGAGGCTCTGTTAAGTAAGGAGCTTGTGACAATAGATACCAATGTATCATTAGATAAAGGAATTACTGATCTTGAACGTAAAGGTTTTGACCTGGACTCATTAGCCGAATTATTTCAGAAACTGGAATTTTCATCGTTATTAAGCCAAATCGGGCAAATCCAGGAATTACCGGAATTTGAAGAATTTGATTCACCGGAAAAAGATTATCAAACGCTTCTGACATCTAAAGAACTTACTGCCTTTGTCACTGAATGTAAAAAGGCATCAGTAGTATCCTTTGACCTTGAGACTACTTCTATTGATCCCATGCGAGCCGAAATTGTTGGGTTAAGTTTTTCCATAAAACCAAATACGGGCGTTTACATACCTGTGCGCTACCTGGACAAGAAGAAAACCCATTTTGGTGATGACGAGCTTGCGTCAATTCTGATGGCTTTGAAATCAGTATTTGAGAGTTCTGAGATCCCTAAAACCGGGCAAAATATTAAATACGATTCACTAATCTTAAAACGTCACGGAATTCGTGTTGCGGGAATATTTTTTGATACAATGATTGCCGCTCATTTGATTAATCCAGCATCCCGTTCCTATAAGTTGGATAACCTCTCATTGGAATATTTGAATTATAAGATGGTGCCTATTGAAGACCTCATTGGCAGTGGTCGCAACCAAAAATTAATGGATGAGGTACCTCTTGATACGATCGCCTACTATGCAGCCGAGGATGCAGATGTCGCACTTCAATTGACTACTATATTCAAAACAAGATTGAAAAAGGATGATCTTGATAAATTCTTTTCCAAGGTTGAGATTCCCTTGATAGAAGTGTTGTGGGACATGGAGATGGAAGGTGTTTTTGTGGATAAAGATATTTTGGAAACGATGTCAGACCAACTTGGTAAAAAGTTGGAAGAATCTGTAAAGGGAATCATAAGTGAAGCCGGCACGGAATTCAATGTAAATTCAACACAACAGCTGGCACAAATATTGTTTGATAAATTTGAGCTACCGCAGATCCGTAAAAGGTCTACAGCTGAAGAAGTGTTGGAGCGTCTGCGTAATAAACACCCGCTGCCGGGTATGATCCTTGAATACCGTAAGTTGAATAAACTGAAAAACACGTATTTAGATACTTTTCCAAATTTTGTCCACCCGGAAACTGCAAGAATACACAGCAATTT
>JAZGBQ010000196.1:0-6882 GCA_036476435.1 Fidelibacterota bacterium | reverse complement strand
TGTCTGGAGATGACTTTGAGAAAATTAACAAATAACGGTTTTTTGTTTATAAAATAATTAATAAAAACAGCCCTTATATTCTTGAGTTTCTCTTGCATAGTTACTGATCAGGATAATTCCGTTAATCCTGGATTACAGCCAATTTTAATTTTATTTAAATAATTTGGACTTGAATAATCCCCATTTACAGAGTCGATATACAATCGACACCCGCAGGACTCCTATTCCATATACAATACTTTGCAACATATTTATTGAGGATGCTTCTTCCATGTATTTGGTTGGACAGGTAATTTCCGCTATTTCATACCCCTGGTAAAATATTTGTGCCAGTATTTCGTTATCAAAAATAAAGTCATCGGAATTCTCATTATAGTTTACACTTCTCAATACTTCGTCCGAAAAAGCTCGATACCCGGTGTGATATTCAGAGAGTTTCTGATCGATCAGTATATTTTGGATCAATGTAAGGATCCGGTTTGCAATATACTTGATCAAGGGCATTCCACCTTTCAAAGCCCCTTTCCCTAGAATACGCGATCCCAGGATCACTGGATATAGACCGTTAGCGATCATGTATGCCATTGAGTAGATCAATTTCGGAGTGTATTGATAATCGGGATGGAGCATAATTATAATATTTGCCCCTAGTTCCAATGCTTTGTTGTAACATGTTTTTTGATTTCCTCCATACCCTTTATTTTCGCTATGCGCGATTATATGTTTAATGCCCAGCGATTTGGCAACTTTAATAGTATTGTCAGAACTGTAATCGTCGGTGAGTATAACATCGTCAACTATATCAAAAGGGATCAGGTGAACCGTTCTTTCCATTGTTAGCTCCGCATTATAGGCAGGCATCACTACGATTATTTTTTTACCGGATATCAAGATTTTCTCTTACTTTATATCTGTTACTTCAAACCCGTTGAATATTATACATCCAAAAGCTATCTGCCAAATGATTCTATGGCTTCACTCACCAGAACGCGATAATTGTATCAGCAATATAACAATATGAATAGCATTCTACGTATTGCTTTCTACATCGCTTCATAATCTTTTGAAAAAGTTGTAGTTAATAATACATTTTCTGTGTTATCATGCAGACCTTTGAGAAACAGATTTTCCAAAAATTTATATAAATCAGGTATCCGACAAAGAAAATGAAAAATAAAATTAGGTATAGTATTATGGTTTATTTGATATGTTTTGAGATTAAGGTAAGGAAATAACATGTGAATAAGATCACTCTGGAAAGACGCCTGCAGGCGCTGGAAAAAGTAGCTCACGCTCCTCAGAATTATCGCAGGCGCTGTAAGGAAATGGAACGAAAAGTTCAAATTCTGTCAGAAAGAGTGGCAGAACTTGAGATATCCATTGCCACTAAATAATCATACCGGTGTTTCCAGTGCGTTAACCACCTTCCGTGCGTGAAGGCGCCAGTCGTTGCGGGTGGATGGGAATGTTTATGATCTCCTCCGGGAAATGATTGGCGATCTGGGCGAGAATGTCCCGGGCAGTTATCACACCGATTGGCCGCTGATCCTTATCTGTGATGGGTACATTCCTGAATCCGCCAACATACATTTTATTGATAGCCGCGGCGACCGTATCAGACAGTCTTAATGTCTCCGGATCAGGCGTCAGGTAATCATCTACTATTTCCTTTTCCAGGTCAAGGCCCTTTCCGGTAATTTTCAGCAGAACATCCCGCTCTGTAATAATACCGCGGATCTTACCTTCCTTTACGACGATAATTGCTCCAATTGATTTATTCTGGAATAATTCAATTACTTTTATTAAAGGCGTGCCCAGGTCAACCAGGTTTGGTTTTGCCAGTTCAAAAGATGAAAGAGCGTTATCCAGGATAATGGACTCAGTAAGATCGGATTTTTCCTGCCGTGCGTTTTCACTCATAATCCTCATTTCATCATCAATATTGTTGGCGTCAAATAGATCCATAAGCTAATCCTTTCTTAAATGATCGTTATACTTTGTTCTCTTACCTGAAAGATAGGTTACATTAAGTAATTGGGCTGTCGTAATGAAGACAATCTGTTCAAAATAGACCGATGTTCTATTTATTTCTCCTTTGCAGCAGGTTGCATGGGTTTCCGGGTTTCTAACACTCATAAAATCGCAAAATGTAATTTACAGGAAGAATAAAATGAGAGACCAAAAATCCTTCTTAATACTTTGGGATCCTATTATTATATCTGGTCGCCAAAAACCTGTCACCACTCCTGGATCGAGCTAATATCAATGATCCAATTCAGATCATAGCTGAGATTTACTCCGGAGAAACCGGAATATTTAACAGCAGTATTTGTATTTCCAATAAATCCAAGGCGTAAAGTATCGATGGTACCGAGAATATCGGATAAATTGAAAGTAAATTCTTGAAACTGAGGTTGCAGGTCTCCTAAACTGGTATCGATCGTTGGAGACATGGGTCCAGTACCGGGAGGACCATCCCAGAGTTCAAGTGTAATACCATTTGCAGTAATCTCAAAATTGTCCCCATTTTGGAAATCACTCCAGATAGCAGGATCTGCGTCATCCACCCCTGCGCCAAGCCATAAAGAAATCTCTATATTGGTCACACCAAATAGATTTTCTATAGTTTTAAAATACATCCATTTGGGATTCTGCTCTTTCACACCTAACCAATAGCAGATGTATCCTAAGCTAGGATCGTCAGGATCTTTTAGAGGAAGATCGGTTGAATCTAATATACCATATACCGGCTGCTGAAATCCATAATCCTCACCTGGGCAAGTAGCACATGATGATCCCCAGTACCGCCCCCCCGGTAGACCGGCGGTGCTGCATTCATCAGCTGTAGTATAATCCCAATTACCGGTGGAGTCTATGTCAAAAAAGGTATTGTCGAAAGGTGAAGGCGGCTGCATCACCATTTTTAATCTGCGTATATGACCACCGTGAGTACCTGTCGAAGTCACGAGATAGGTACTGTCAGTGGGAAGATTAATTAAATCTGATGTTATGTTAACAGAGCTGTTATAAAAAGTATAGGTATTGTTTGTATTTCCAGCATTAAAATCTAAATTTTCCAATACAAAATCTACTCCGGATACTGAACTCCAGAATGACTGGGAACTGGAGTATAAATCAGCGCTGGTACCAATATTTACAGAAGCATGGTTTTTCAGGAATAATCCGACGAAACCAAGAATTACCGCAATAACAACGGCCAGCGCTGTAAAAGCAAAGCCATCTTGTCTGCTAAACTTATTTATGTCAGGTTGAACTTTGTTGTTATTATAATTATTCATATTATGACTCGAATCTTGTGACCACTGGAAAAACATCCGCGGTTAATATTGTGCTTTCGCCCAGATGTTCCATGGCCAGCGTTAAGCGAACCAGGTGTATATCAGCGATAACTGCAGTAGGGCTTCCATTAATGTCAAAATAACTGAATGAACTGCTCCCAACATTGATGTTAGCCACCATCCGTTTGTTGGTTCCTGAGCCGGCACTGTAAATGCGAACCAATCCTTCGCCTCCGACCAACTTATACTCAATGGTAACTCCCGGGAACTGGTTCGTTGAAAATGAAAAGTGTGTGGCACTCGCGATATAGACAGTATTGATTAATGTAACCTCCCTGGTAAACTTGGTCAGTCCCAGTTCTCCTTCCTGAACTAATCTACGCTGTGAAAAAATATGGTCCAATCCGCGAACACCTGACATAAGAGTAACAGCAATGATTACTGCAACGATACCGCTGAGAACAATGGTAACAATTAGTTCGATCAGCGTGTAACCGTTATTATTTTTAATACTCGAATTATTTTTTTTCATTCTATTGATCATTAATAAAATCCTAATGGGGTAACAAGCGATGAAATACCAACAGGTATGTTTAAATTAGGGTGGTTTACAATTATATCGATCTTCTTATAATTAGTGGGTAAAACATAATAAGGATCAAGGATGTTATATGTAGGGGATATGGGATTAACATAATAAATATCTGTAGAAACGCTAAAATCCGAAAATCCCGTTATACCAGACCAATTCGCACCAATAAAATCATCCACATCGTCACCGTCACTGCTCTCAGATCCCAGCGATCCGGGTAAAGTCCATGGAGCTTCAGTAGCCTCATCAAATCGATGGGCACGAATTTGGTGCATGATACTATTGGCGTAAGTAACCGCCCTAGACTGCAGCCACACCTGGTTATTATCAAATCTGAGATTTAAAAGAATACTAATCACCGGTACCACAGCGATGCCTAAAATGACGACACCAAGAATGAAATCGATAAAGGCAAATCCTTTAGAGTTTTTAAGGAACATGGATAAATCCCGTTTCAGGAACAATATTAATTGTCTCAGAATAATTTAATACGATTGGACCACCACCATTCAATGGTGTGCCCCACCAATCAAATTCAAAGAATCCTCCGGTTGTAATAAGAACATTTGTCAAATTAATATCAGCTTGTGACCCCGTTGATAAGTCTGTCAATATAACCTGGGCTGGGTCATATATTCCATAACTGTAGCTATTTACCGGGTCAACGATAACATCGAACCACACGGTGCGGTGATTTGCAATAGCATAATTCTGCGCATAGTACAAATCATCTATCAATTTTTCCTTTGCTGTTCGTAATCGAACAGAGTTCAGTGCATCATTAAATTGCGGTATGAAGGTTGCCGCTAATACACTTACGATTACAACAATAATTATAAGCTCTATAAGTGTCCACCCTTTATTTGATTTATATATTTTATTGACCACGAGGTACTTATACCTGATTCTACACTGGCACTAACATCCGTTTACAATTTATTAGGTATAATTATAAGATACCAATAATAAAAAAAATGGCACTATATAATAGTATCAATATAGAATGACGGTTACAGGTTCATATTGCTCTCAAATTGAAGACCGTGATGTCCCACTGATATCGTAATTATCTAATTAAGCCACTGTCGCCCAGGATTTACCTGTGTTATTTTTGAAAATTTCATTTTCTCAGCTATTTGAGTACTACCATTTTCATAGTCCTGGTATACGCCCCGGCGCTTAAACGGTAAAAATATATGCCGCCGCTCACCGGCTGCCCATGTTCGTCTTTTGAATCCCAGCGAACGTTATGAAATCCGCGATCCTCTATCCGGTTAACAAGGCGTCGGACAAGATCGCCGCGGAGGCTGAAAATAGTGATCTGTACATGAGAATCTTCAGGCAGCTGATAGGTGATCATCGTTGTGGGATTAAATGGATTCGGATAATTTTGTTTAAGGTTGAATTCTGCAGGAATTTCAGGTATCTGTACATCGTCTTTTTCTTCCTCTTCATCATCCTCTTCTACATCGTCTTCATCGTCCGTTCCTCCATCTTCCACTTCATCCATTCCTTCCTCTTCTTCCTCTTCCTCGATGTTCGGAATAATAGCGCTGACTACATTGGATCGGGCACTCTGATTTCCACTTTGATCCATCGCTGAAACCCTGTAAAAGTATTCACGTCCCGGATCCAGTTCAACATGTGTATAGGTCGTGCCGGGATGGATCACGTTCAGTAAATAGTTTAGATTGCCACTTTCAAGGCCGGAGTAAAGAACATAGGACGCAATATCACTGTCTTTCACTGAATTCCATCGTAGGTCGATGGAATTTTCATTTGCCGTTGCCTCAAGTCCCTCTGGAACAGCCGGCGGCGTATCGTTAAGGACCAAGCGTATCTGCTGAGTTAGTATCTCTGCGATTTTCTTAAAACCTTCAGCATTGGCATGCGTGCCGTCGGGGAAATAAGCCCGATCCAGCAAAGGCGTATACAAATTAACTGACCTTGTTCCGGTGGCATCAGCTACATCTTTGATTATGGGGATGATCTCGTCGCGGATCACGGCATTTGCATATTCGTTATCGAATAATGGTGGGGGAAAGCACAGTAAAAAATTCGGATCACTGATCTCTCTAAATTTGTTGATCATGGTGATATAATTCTCTTTGAATTCATCCCCGTAAGGTATCCAATTCTCCGGACTGGAGTCGTTTGTACCGAGGATGATTATCACTACATCGGGAATCCAGAATCGTGCGGCGTTAAACGCCCATTTTCCAATATAAGGATTGTCGCCTTTTGACAATAGCGTCGTTCCGGCTATACCATAATTTTCTACCAGATAGTCACTGCCAAGCATGGTCTGGAGTACTGTCGGGTAGCTAATATCAGGATTCAGTCCGGCGCTCTCCGTATTACTGTCACCAATGCAGGCGATCTTTATTTGAGACGAAGCGATTGATATAAGCAGGATTATCGCTGATAAAAAACGTGTGAATCGCATGACGGATTATAAAAGTTCTAATATTTGCTATCAATTACATTCGGTTTGTTCTTAAAAATAAAATTTGACTGTGGTCTCGCAGCTATCCGTCTGTCCGGGTTTCCATGCTAATTAACGCTGGTATGAGAATTATGAGGCACAGAGACCTGCCTGCTTTCAACATTTTCGTTGATCTGATAATAAATTAATAATTGCACACTGATCTTCTCAGAATTCTTTGCATCAGTCTCTACGGAAATTTGTAATTTGACCGGTTGAAATATTATTGGAGAAAGATATGAATACAAAACAGTTATCTATAATTTTAATTGCCGGTGGTGTACTTGTATTTGTTCTGGTGTTCATTGGAAAAATAATAGAGTTTGTATTTCGGCACCAGGTTCTTGGATTGGCTCTGATCGCAATTCTGATCGGTGTGTTGCTCATGGGATACAATATATATATTGAGAATAAAAAGGATGCACAGTCGGAATAATAAGTTAGGAGCGATCATGAAATTGCAGCACACGGGTTGGTTCCTGGCTTTAATCATTATAATGACAGGC